>JAQWQB010000029.1 GCA_029245065.1 Flavobacteriales bacterium
TGGAGTAACTGCGTCAAGCGACTTGCGTTCAACTAGTTCCTGAAGGGTATCAATATTAATTCCTTTGTATTCAACGCGGTTACGGTTTCTGAAACCGAATTTCGGTACACGACGTTGGAGTGGCATTTGCCCTCCTTCGAAACCAATTTTACGCTTGTAACCTGATCTCGACTTGGCTCCTTTGTGTCCACGTGTAGATGTTCCACCGTGTCCGGATCCTTCGCCTCGACCAACTCGCTTTCGCTGCTTGGTTGAACCTGCCGCTGGTTTTAGGCTGCTCAAATTCATATGCTGGTTTTTAAGGGGTTATTTTTCTTCTACTTTCAATAGGTGGCTTACCTTATTGATCATTCCCATGATCTGAGGCGTAGCATCCTTTTCAATTGACACATTCAACTTCTTAAGTCCAAGTGCCTGGATAGTGTCTTTTTGGCGCTGTGGGCGACCAATTGCACTACGTACCTGTGTAATAATTACTTTCGACATAATTCTAGTCTTAGCCGTTAAATACTTTGCTAACAGAGATACCACGAAGGTCAGCGATTTCGCGAGCATCGCGAAGTAAGCTAAGTGCTTCGTACGTCGCCTTCACTACATTGTGAGGGTTAGACGATCCCAATGATTTTGCAAGTACATCTGTGATACCAACACTCTCTAGTACGGCACGCATAGCACCACCTGCAATTACACCTGTTCCGTTCGCCGCTGGCTTGATAAGAACGTGAGCACCACCGTAACGAGCTTCTTGCTTGTGAGGAATCGTACCATGCAAAAGAGGAACACGAATAAGGTTCTTCTTCGCATCATCAATTCCCTTGGTGATTGCTGTTGTTACTTCCCTTGACTTACCGAGACCGTGTCCTACTACACCACTTTCATCTCCTACTACAACAATAGCAGAAAAACTGAAAGTACGTCCACCCTTTGTTACTTTGGTAACACGGTTGATTCCAACCAAGCGGTCTTTAAGTTCGATATCTGTTGATCGTACTGATCGAAGTTGAGTTGCCATAATTCTTTAGAATTTCAGACCGCCCTCACGAGCTGCATCTGCCAATTGCTTAATTCTTCCGTGATACAAGTAGCCATTACGATCGAAAATTACAGATTCAATACCTGCTGCTTTTGCACTTTCTGCAATTGCTTTTCCAACCTTGGCCGCTTGTTCTATTTTCGCAATGTTTTGCGCATCTTCCATCTTAAGTGAAGAGGCTGCCGCAAGTGTTTTACCACTAGCGTCATCAATCACCTGAGCATAGATTTGCTTGTTACTGCGATATACTGACAAACGCGGACGTTCTTCAGTTCCGTGAACTTTTCCACGAACTCGTCTTTTAATACGAAGTCTACTGTTACGTTTTGACAGAGCCATGATCTAAAATTATTTACTAGCAGATTTACCTGCTTTACGACGAATAAATTCTCCTTTAAAGCGTACGCCTTTTCCTTTGTAAGGTTCTGGTTTACGCAATGATCTAATTTTGGCAGCTACTTGACCAATCAATTGCTTGTCATGGCTTTCCAAAACTACCTCAGGGTTTGACCCCTTCTTTGTTTCAGCTGTTACTTTGATCTCCTTAGGGAGTTCAATAACAATAGGGTGGCTATATCCCAAGGCAAGTTCTAACACTTGTCCTGCTGATTTAGCACGGTACCCTACTCCAACTAACTCAAGTTCTTTTTTGTATCCGATTGTTACACCTTCAATCATATTGAAGATCAATGAACGGTACAAACCATGCTTCGCACGGTGATCTTTTAAGTCAGAAGGACGCGAAAGTACAACTTCTCCTTCTTCTATCTTAACCTCAATAGCAGAATCTACTTCTTGAGTCAAAGTTCCCTTAGGTCCTTTAACAGTCACCACGTTGTTTGCGTCAATAGACACTTCAACTCCGTTGGTGATGGTTACTGGTGCTTTACCTATCCTAGACATCTTTATTCTGTTGTCAGATTAATAAACGTAGCAGAGGACTTCACCCCCTACATTAAGGTTACGTGCTTCCTTTTCAGTCATCACTCCACGAGAAGTAGATAGAATAGAAACACCCAGGCCGTTAAGAATTCTTGGAAGACTGTCCTTGCCTGCATATTTACGAAGACCTGGCTTACTCACACGTTGAATGTCAGTAATAGCTGGACGCTTCGACTTTGGGTGGTACTTCAATGCAATTTTAATTGCACCCTGCTTATCATCATCCATGAACTTGTAGTTCAAGATGTATCCCTTGTCAAAAAGAATCTTAGTGATTTCTTTCTTCAAGTTAGAAGCGGGAATTTCCACTACTTTATGCTGTGCCATCTGCGCATTTCTAATGCGTGTCAGGTAATCTGCGATTGGATCTGTATACATAACTCTTACCAGCTTGCTTTTTTAACTCCAGGAATCTTCCCTGACAATGCCATTTCTCGGAATGTCACACGAGAGAGTCCAAATTGACGCATGTAACCACGCGGACGTCCAGTTAGACTGCAACGATTGTGTAGTCGTACATAAGAAGAGTTCTTAGGTAGCTTTTGTAGGGCATCCCAATCTCCTGCTTCTTTCAGCGCTGCTCTTTTCTCAGCATAACGAGCTACAAGTCTTTCACGCTTGCGCTCACGGGCTTTCATTGATTCCTTCGCCATGATTCTAGTTCTTAGTGAATGGAAATCCAAACGCTGTGAGCAATGCTTTCGCCTCTTCGTCAGTGCGAGCTGTTGTCACAATGGTGATATCCATCCCATTGATGTATTTAATTTTATCAATATTCAATTCAGGGAAAATGATTTGTTCCTTGATACCGAATGTAAAGTTTCCTCTTCCGTCAAATCCTTTTGCCTTCACACCTCTGAAGTCACGAGTACGTGGCAAAGAAGCAGCAATTAATCTGTCAAGGAATTCATACATGTGAACACGACGAAGTGTTACACGGCATCCGATTGGCATTCCCTTACGCAATTTGAAGTTCGAAATATCCTTCGAAGAGTAAGTAGGAATAGCGCGTTGACCAGCGATTGCAGACATTTCTTCTACTGCTGTGTCAATCATTTTCTTATCTGCCACAGCTTTACCAATTCCTTGGTTAAGGCATATCTTAGTGATACGTGGCACTTCCATAGAAGAGCTGTAGTCAAACTGCTCCTGGAGTTTCTTTTTGATATCTCCCTCGTAGGAAGTTTGTAATCTTGGAACGTAACTCATTACTTGATCTCCTCATTAGATTTCTTAGAAAAGCGAACAAGCTTTCCGTCATCACCTCTACGGCGACCAACGCGTGTTGCATTTCCCTGGTTATCAATTACCATAACATTTGAGATATGGATTCCAGCTTCTTGCTCGATCACACCTCCTTGTGGGTTGGTTGCATTAGGTTTCACGTGACGCGTTACCATGTTTACACCTTCGATCGTAATACGATCACTTGAACGATCTACAACAAGTACAGTACCTGTTTTACCTTTAGATGTTCCTGCGATCACTTTTACTTGATCTCCCTTTTTTACTTTCAAACGCTTTTCCATCGTCCCGTTTAATTAAAGCACCTCAGGTGCAAGTGATACGATTTTCATGAAATTCTTATCACGAAGCTCTCTCGCTACAGGGCCAAAGATACGTGTTCCACGAATCTCACCTGTAGTATTCAAAAGCACTACTGCGTTGTCATCAAAGCGAATGTAGCTACCATCGGCACGACGTACTTCTTTCTTAGTACGTACTACTACTGCTTTAGAGACTTGACCTTTTTTTACGTTCCCGGAAGGAGTTGAATCTTTCACGGTAACAACGATCTTATCGCCAATGCTAGCATAGCGGCGGCGCGTTCCTCCGAGGACACGGATACATAGTACTTCTTTCGCACCACTGTTATCCGCCACTTTTAATCGGCTTTCTTGTTGTATCATCGTTAATCTTATTGAGGATTACCAGAATTACTTTGCACGTTCAACAATTTGAACAAGTCTCCATCGCTTGTTCTTGCTTAACGGTCTGGTCTCCATGATCTTTACTGTATCTCCAATATTGCACTCATCCTTTTCGTCGTGTGCAATGAATTTCTTAGTCTGCTTAATAAACTTACCGTACTTCGCATGCTTCATGCGACGCTCTACAGAAACCACGATGGACTTATCCATCTTGTTTGAGGTCACTACGCCGATACGTTCTTTTCTAAGGTTACGAGTCGTTTCCATTGTCTTTCTGTTTACGCCTTTTGTTTGCGAGCACTGAGCTCGGTCATCAAACGGGCAATGTCTTTTTTCATTTCGCGAATTACATTCGGATTCTCCAAACCAGCAATGGTGTGATTGAATCGTACTTTGCTCAATTCATCTTGAGCAGTTGCGATGCGCTCTTGCAGGTCGGTGTCCGACATCTGCGTGATTTCTTCCATTTTCATCGTACCTCGTATTATTCGGTATAGTCAGGTCTCATTACAAACTTGGTGCGTACTGGCAACTTTTGTGCTGCTAAACGCAATGCTTCCTTAGCTACTTCCAAAGGAACACCGTCTACCTCAAACATAATTCTTCCAGGCTTGACAACTGCTACCCAATGGCTAGGAGCTCCCTTACCCTTACCCATACGTACTTCGGCAGGCTTAGAGGTGATAGGCTTGTCTGGAAAAATTCTGATCCACACTTTTCCTTCACGCTTCATATAACGGGTTACCGCAACACGAGCAGATTCAATCTGGCGAGAAGTGATAAAACCTTCGTCCATGGTCTTTAGACCACACGATCCGAATGAGATCGTTGAACCGCGGTATGCGATTCCTTTGATCACACCCTTCTGATTTTTACGGTATTTGGTTCTTTTTGGCTGTAACATCGTACTAACTCTTTAATGCAAATTACTTTCTGCTACGACGACGACGTGCTCCGCCTCCGCCTGGTGCATTTCCTCCAGCACCGCGCTTTTCTTTCATTCCTGCCGTTGGGCTAAGGTCTCTCTTTCCGTAAACCTCTCCACGACAGATCCATACTTTCACTCCAATTCTACCATAGGTAGTGTGTGCTTCAGACAATGCATAATCAATGTCTGCACGGAATGTGTGCAATGGAATTCGACCGTCTTTGAAAGTCTCTGTACGTGCCATTTCAGCTCCGTTCAAACGACCTGCGATAGTCACCTTAATCCCTTCAGCTCCCATTCTCATGGTGCTTGCAATAGCCATTTTAATAGCTCTACGGAAAGAAATTCTCGCCTCAAGTTGACGTGAGATACTGTCAGCAACAAGTGTAGCGTCTAGTTCTGGTCTCTTGATTTCAAAGATGTTGATCTGAACTTCTTTACCAGTAAGTTTCTTCAACTCTTCTTTCAACTTATCTACTTCAGATCCGCCTTTCCCAATGATTACACCTGGACGCGCAGTTTGGATCGTTACCGTTACAAGCTTGAGCGTACGCTCAATGATGATACGTGCAACACTCGCTTTACGTAGACGAGCTAGTAGATATTTACGGATTTTATCATCCTCTGCGATCTTATCCGCATAGTTGTTTCCTCCGTACCAGTTAGACTCCCATCCGCGGATGAAGCCGAGTCGATTACCTATTGGATTGGTCTTCTGTCCCATTCTATTGTCTTATTTGGCGCTATCAACGATGATTGTAACGTGGTTCGAACGCTTTCTGATTCGATGTGCACGACCCTGCGGAGCAGGACGCAATCTCTTCAACATACGAGCACTATCCACTTGAATTTCACTAACTACTAGGTTAGATTCTTCTGGACGATCACCTTCGTTTTTCGTCTCCCAGTTAGCAATTGCACTACGCAAAAGCTTTTCTAGTCTCAAAGAAGCTTCCTGCTTGCTGAACTTCAAAATGTTCAACGCTTGAAAAACATCTTTCCCACGAATGGTATCTGCTACCTTGCGCATCTTGCGAGGTGACGTAGGACAATTGTTAAGCTTAGCGATTGCTAAACTCTTCATTGCTTCCTTACGTTCTTCTGCCTTTAGTCGTTTTCTGGCACCCATGACTTAAATCTTTATACGTTGATTAACGTCTTCCTTTATCTTTTTTATTCCCTCCGTGTCCACGGAAAGTACGAGTTGGAGAAAACTCTCCTAACTTGTGACCTACCATGTTCTCTGTACAGAATACAGGGATGAATTGACGGCCGTTGTGTACAGCTATTGTCAACCCAACAAAGTCAGGTGTAATTGTCGAGGATCGTGACCAAGTTTTGATCACAGATTTTTTCCCGGATTCTTGTGCTTCCTCTACACGCTGGTTAAGCTTGTAATGCACAAATGGTGGTTTCTTCAGTGAACGAGCCATAGTTAATCAACTTATTTCTTACGACGTTCAATTATATACTTATTACTTTGCTTCTTCGGGCTACGAGTCTTATACCCTTTAGCCGGCACGCCATTGCGGCTACGTGGATGTCCTCCAGACTGACGTCCTTCACCTCCACCCATTGGGTGATCCACTGGGTTCATAACCACACCACGTACTCTAGGACGACGTCCTAACCAGCGGCTACGTCCAGCTTTACCTGAAACTTGTAGGTTATGCTCAGAGTTAGATACTGAACCGATTGTTGCCATACATGTAGTCAGAACCATGCGTGTTTCTCCACTAGGAAGCTTCACGATTGCATACTTCTTATCACGTGCATTCAACTGAGCGTAACTACCAGCACTACGTGCCATAATTCCACCCTGTCCTGGGTACAACTCAATGTTGTGGATTACTGTTCCCAAAGGAATGTCACTTAGATAAAGTGCATTTCCTACCTCTGGAGAAGCATCTGATCCGCTCATGATCTGCTGACCTACCTTGATGCCTTCTGGGGCAACAATGTAACGCTTCTCTCCATCAGCATATGCTACAAGAGCAATACGTGCTGTACGGTTTGGATCGTATTCAATGGTTTCAATCGTACCAGCAACGCCGTGCTTGTCACGTTTGAAATCCATAATTCTATAGCGACGCTTGTGACCACCTCCACGGTAGCGCATCGTCATCTTTCCATTGTTGTTACGACCACCACTCTTCTTGATAGCTACCAAGAGAGGTTTGTACGGCTTATCAGTCGTAATATCGTCAAACTCACTAATTACTTTGTGACGTTGACCTGGAGTGATTGGGTTTAGCTTTCTTAATGCCATGACTTACTCCTCCTATTAAATGTTATCGTAAAAGTCGATCATATCTCCTTCAGCTAGCTGAACGATCGCCTTTTTGTACGAGTTAGTTCTTCCAGTTACCATGCCGGTCTTCGTGTAGCGAGATCTAGCCTTGCCATCCACATTAATCGTGCGGATTTTTTCAACTTTCACGCTATACGCAGCTTCAACTGCCTTCTTTATCTCAACCTTGTTAGCTCCTTTAGCAACAACGAATCCGTAGCGATTGTACTTCTCCGCGTCAGCTGTAAGCTTCTCAGTAATGAGGGGTTTTATCAATACGTTGCTCATCGTCGTAATTATTTCAGCATGTCCTGAACAATCTCGTGGGCATTGCCTACGAAGATTAGGTTCTTACAATTCAAGATATCGTATGTATTCAAATCACCTGCAACACGAACTTGATGTCCCTTAAGGTTACGAGAAGACTTGTAAATACTATCACTTTGGCTTGGCAATACAACAAGTGTTTTCTTGTCGTCTACTTTCAAGTTTTTCAAAACTGTCAAGTATGCCTGTGTCTTAGCTTCATTCATTTCCAATGAATCCAAGAACATAATTCCTTCTTCCTGTGCTTTGTAAGTCAATGCTGACTTACGAGCTAGTCTCTTCACTTTTACGTTCACTTTAAGAACGTACTTGTGCGGACGTGGGCCAAAAACAGTACCTCCTCCACGGAAAAGTGGATTCTTGATACTACCAGCACGCGCGGTACCGGTTCCTTTCTGACGCTTGATCTTACGGGTTGACCCTTTGATCTCACCACGTTCCTTACTCTTGTGATTTCCCTGGCGTTGAGCAGCTAAATAACGCTTAACGTCTAGATAAATCGCGTGATCATTCGGTTCGATAGCGAACACTGAATCATCGAGTTTTATTTTCTTCGAGGTTTTGTTTCCCTCTTTGTTGAATACCGTCAATTCCATCTTACTTACGAATTAATACGGTTGCACCTTTGTGTCCGGGAACTGCACCTTTTACGATGATCAATCCTTCTTCCGGCATCACTTTAAGAACTTCCAAGTTTTCAATTGTAACGCGCTTGTTACCTGTCTGTCCTGCCATGCGCATTCCTTTGAATACACGTGCTGGATAAGACGCCGCACCAATTGAACCTGGTGCGCGTAACCTGTTATGTTGACCGTGAGTAGCTTGTCCTACCCCAGCGAATCCATGGCGCTTTACTACCCCTTGGAATCCCTTTCCTTTACTACGGCCTACGATGAACACGTAATCTCCTTCGTTGAACACTTCGTCAACTTTCACTTCATCACCCGTACTTAACTCTTGATCAAAACCCTTGAATTCAACAAGTTTTTTCATCGGAGCTAATCCGTTCTTTTTAAAGTGTCCCATCATTGGTTTGGATGTACGTCGCTCACTTTTGGCACCATAGCCAAGTTGAATCGCTTCGTAACCATCTTTCTCCAGGGTCTTGACTTGTGTTACTACACAAGGACCAGCTTCAATAATCGTGCATGGGACATTCTTCCCAGAGGCATTGAAGATGCTGGTCATACCTATTTTTTTCCCTATGAGTCCAGGCATTGCTTTATCTATTAAACTTTGATTTCTACTTCTACTCCACTAGGCAATTCCAAACGCATCAAGGCATCTACTGTTTTAGCTGAAGAGCTATAGATGTCTAGAAGGCGCTTGTAGCTTGAAAGCTCAAACTGCTCACGTGACTTCTTATTTACGTGTGGTGAACGGAGTACCGTGTACACACGACGATGAGTTGGCAATGGAATTGGTCCACTGATCACAGCACCGGTTGTCTTTACTGTCTTTACGATCTTCTCTGCTGACTTGTCAACCAAGTTGTGATCGTATGACTTTAGTTTTATGCGAATCTTCTGAGCCATTGTCAAAATCGATTATGCTGTTTGTTTTCCACGTACTTCAGCAATAACTGCTTCTTGTACACTTCTTGGAGCCTCACTGTAGTGTGAGAATTCCATTGTTGAACTTGCTCTACCAGAAGTGATTGTTCTAAGGTCAGTTACATAACCGAACATTTCACTCAATGGAACTTTAGCTTTTACCACAGTAGCTCCACTTCTTTCATCTGTACCTTCAATAAGGGCACGACGCTTGTTCAAATCTCCAATCACATCTCCCATGTTCTCTTCAGGTGTCAACACCTCAAGTTTCATCATCGGCTCAAGAATTACTGGCTGACAGTTCTTAACCGCATTACGGTAAGCCATCTTAGCACAAATCTCGAATGATAGAGAATCTGAATCGACTGCGTGGAATGAACCATCAGTAAGCTCTACTTGCATAGAATCCATTGGGAAACCAGCTAGCACTCCATTCACCATAGAATCCTTAAATCCTTTCTCTACAGAAGGGATGAATTCACGTGGAACGTTACCACCCTTGATGCTGTTAACAAACTTCAATCCTGAAGCTTCTTCATCATCGTGAGCAGAAATCTTGATTACAATGTCAGCGAACTTACCACGTCCACCAGATTGCTTATTATATGTTTCACGGTGATCTGTAGCACCGGTGATTGCTTCTTTGTATGCCACCTGCGGACGTCCTTGGTTACATTCCACCTTAAACTCACGCTTAAGACGGTCAAGGATAATCTCCAAGTGAAGCTCTCCCATTCCTGAGATTACTGTTTGACCACTATTCTCGTCAGTCTTCACAGTAAACGTTGGATCTTCTTCAGCAAGCTTGTTCAATGCAACACCTAGACGGTCCAAATCTCCTTGAGTTTTAGGCTCAATTGCGATACCGATTACCGGTTCTGGGAAGCTCATTGACTCAAGTACAATTGGCTTGTCTTGCGCACAAAGTGTATCTCCAGTTCTAATATCCTTGAAACCAACAGCAGCACCAATATCCCCAGCTTCAAGCGCTTCGATAGAGTTTTGCTTGTTCGAGTGCATCTGGAACAAACGTGAAATACGTTCCTTCTTGTCCGAACGTGTATTCAACACGTAACTACCTGCAGGAAGAACTCCTGAGTAAGCACGGATGAAACAAAGACGTCCTACAAAAGGATCTGTAGCGATTTTGAATGCAAGAGCTGAAAATGGCTCCTCTGTATTCGAAAGACGCGTCTCTTCTTCTTCAGTCTTAGGATTGATTCCTGTAATAGAACCAATATCTGCAGGAGATGGAAGAAATTCCATCACTGCGTCAAGCATTGTCTGAACACCTTTGTTCTTAAATGCAGAACCACACATCATTGGAGTCATAGACATCGAAACGGTCGCTTTACGAATCGCTTCCAACATCTCTGCTTCCGTAATGCTATCTGGAGCTTCGAAGTACTTCTCCATCAAAGAATCATCTTGCTCAGCAGCAGCTTCAACAAGCTTTTCACGCCACTCAGCAACTGTTTCTACCAAATCTTCTGGAATTGGAATCTCCGTCCAGGTCATCCCCTGATCAGAATCATTCCATACCATGGCTTTGTTGTTAATCAAATCAACAACACCTTTAAAGTCATCTTCCGCACCAATTGGAACCTGAAGTGGAACTGGGTTAGCCCCAAGACGTTCACGCACCTGCTCAACAACGTTGAAGAAGTCTGCACCAGAACGGTCCATCTTATTCACGAAACCAATACGAGGCACATTGTACTTGTCAGCCTGACGCCAAACGGTCTCAGACTGAGGCTCAACACCTCCTACAGCACAAAACAAGGCTACAGCACCATCAAGAACACGCAAAGAACGCTCTACCTCTACAGTAAAATCAACGTGTCCTGGAGTATCAATGATATTCATCTTGTACTCTGTGTCTCTGTAGTTCCAGAAACAAGTAGTAGCTGCAGATGTAATCGTGATACCACGCTCCTGCTCCTGCTCCATCCAATCCATGGTTGCAGCTCCATCGTGTACCTCACCAATCTTGTGAGAAATTCCTGTATAATACAGGACACGCTCCGTAGTGGTGGTTTTACCGGCATCAATGTGAGCCATGATACCGATGTTCCTTGTTAATTTGAGATCCCTTTTAGCCATCTTCTTAATGTAAATGCGTTAGAAACGGAAATGTGAGAATGCTTTGTTTGCCTCAGCCATGCGGTGTGTATCTTCTTTCTTCTTGAAAGTAGCACCTTCTTCTTTGGCTGCTGCCATAATTTCGCCAGCGAGTCTTTCAGACATTGACTTTTCGTTACGCTTGCGAGCATAACTAATCAACCACTTCATTGCCATTGACAGCTTTCTGCTATCACGAATTGGCTGTGGAATCTGAAACGTAGCACCACCTACTCGGCGGCTACGCACCTCTACAGCTGGTGTCACATTCGTCAATGCTTTCTTGAACAACTCAAGACCATCTTCTTCAGTCTTTGCCTCAACACGATCCATCGCATCGTAGAAAATACCCAATGCAATGCTCTTCTTACCTTGAAGCATGAGGTTGTTCACAAACTTTGTCACCAACTCACTATTGAATCGTGGGTCTGGTAGGACAGGGTTCCGTTTCGCCGTTTTCCTTCTCATAGCGCGCTTATAGAAATGTTATTTCTTCGTTTTTGGACGCTTCGTTCCATACTTGGAACGTCGCTGATTACGACCTTCCACACCAGCGGTATCAAGAGCGCCACGCACAATGTGGTAACGCACCCCTGGAAGATCTTTAACACGACCACCTCTCACGAGCACAATACTGTGTTCTTGAAGGTTATGTCCTTCACCCCCGATGTAAGCATTGACTTCGTTTCCGTTAGTCAATCGAACACGCGCTACTTTACGCATCGCGGAGTTCGGCTTCTTAGGAGTGGTTGTATATACACGTACACAAACCCCACGGCGCTGTGGACACGAGTCCAAAGCCGCTGATTTTGAGGGTTTTACTTTACTTATTCGTCCTTTTCGGATCAGTTGCTGAATAGTCGGCATAATGCGGGTCTTCGTTGCAAAAAGTTATTGACAATCTATTCGTTCCCAAATTTTTTGGGGCTGCAAATGTACGATGTTTAAACAGAAATCCAAGTGCTTGAGGCACATTAATTTCAGAGAAATGCGATTTTTTTGAAATTCAGCATGAAAACCCACGGTTTCTTTACGTTCCCCTCCAGAATTTGAACACACACAAAATCGTGCACCTGTTCGCCCAAAAGAGAACGCGCTATTTGATACCTTTGTTCCGTGGAATATCTCGATCAATTAAATACCGAACAACGAAAGGCAGCTGAACATATAAGCGGTCCGATGATGGTTATTGCCGGCGCCGGATCAGGAAAAACACGTGTTCTCACCTATAGAATTGCCCACCTCATTAATAGTGGTGTAGACCCTTTCGCCATCCTTTCCCTCACCTTTACCAACAAGGCAGCGAAGGAGATGAAAGAGCGTATATCCCATATCATTGGAGACAAAGAAGCAAGCAATATCTGGATGGGGACATTTCACTCAGTCTTCGCCAGAATCCTGAGAATGGAATGCGATAAACTGAACTACCCGAGAAATTTCACCATTTACGACACACAAGATAGTAAGTCGCTCATCAGAGAAATCATCAAATCCTTTGGGCTAGACGATAAAGTCTACAAACCGGGAACCATATTTGGACGCATCAGTGCAGCCAAAAACAACCTCATCGGCCCAGAAAGCTACAAGCAAAACACGGAAATCATGGGGGAAGACAGTCAGGCTGGAAGACCCATGACCGGCGATATTTACCAAGCATATGCAGACCGTTGTTACCGAGCCGGAGCAATGGATTTCGACGATTTATTATATAAGACCAACGTACTACTCAGGGACTACCCGGAGGTGCTTCACAGGTACCAGCACAAGTTTCAGTTCCTTCTTGTAGATGAGTATCAAGACACCAACTTTGCACAGTACCTCATCATTAAGCAACTTGGTGCTGTGAACCAAAACGTCTGCGTCGTTGGAGATGATGCACAGTCAATTTATGGCTTCCGAGGCGCAGATATTGGGAATATCTTGAACTTCAAACAAGACTACCCTGACTTTAGTTTGTACAAACTCGAACAGAACTACCGCTCAACCAAGGTGATCGTGAACGCAGCCAATTCTGTTATTGCGAAGAATAAAAACCAGATTCCAAAAAAGGTTTGGACCTCAAATCAAGAAGGGGAACCGATTTACCTGAACCGTTCCATGTCTGACAACGACGAAGGGCGTTTCGTGAGCAATTCCATTTTCGAAATAAAAAGCCAGCAAGGCGCAAAGCACAGCGACTTCGCCATTTTGTACAGAACCAATTCGCAGTCTCGTTCATTCGAGGAAGCATTGCGAAAGATTAATATTCCCTATAAAATTTACGGTGGCCTCTCTTTTTACCAACGAAAAGAGATCAAAGATTTGCTTGCCTACTTCAGGCTTTCCGCAAATCAAAATGACGATGAGGCGCTCAAGCGAATCATCAACTACCCCGCAAGAGGCATTGGTAAAACTACCATGGACAAGCTCACCATCGCAGCAGCCAAGTTCCAAGTGCCGTTGTGGTCAGTAATGGAAAACCCATTCGAATATCCGGCAGAAATCCCGAACGCTACCCAAGGGAAGCTGAATGATTTCATTCTTAAAATAAAGAGCTTCACGTCTCAACTTGAACTAAAAAACGCCTTCGACCTGGGACAAGAAATTGCCCAGAACACGGGCCTTTTGCGCGAACTATACTCTGACAAAACTCCTGAAGGAGTAGCGAGGTATGAGAACATTCAAGAACTCTTGAACGGGATGAAAGAATTTGCTGACGGTGTCGATGAAGACAACCCAGATGCGATCAATACGCTGCCTGACTTTATGGTAGACGTGGCCTTGTTAACAGACGCTGACAAAGACGATGACGACATTGACAAGGTAAGCATGATGACCATTCACGCGTCGAAAGGTCTTGAGTTCGACTACGTATACATCGTTGGTCTTGAAGAAAACCTATTCCCTTCCCAAATGGCGTTGAGCTCAAGGGAAGAGTTAGAAGAAGAGCGTCGGTTGTTTTACGTTGCCATCACGCGGGCGAAAGAAAGAGCCATTCTTTCTTATGCGGTTACACGCTACCGTTGGGGCACCCTTTCTCAATGTGAGCCTTCGCGTTTTATTGAAGAAGTTGACCCGCAATACATGTACGTTCCTCCGGTGGCAGTTAACAGACCTCCGGCGAAAGGAAGGGACTTTTCCGCAGCTCGAAATCGTTTTCACCAGCCCCAACAAGCTGGCTCCGTAGCCCCAACGAAAGGCGGCAAACCCATGACGAAAGTTGCGCATTCATCTGCACCTACTGATCCAGAAACGCTGAACGCAATTCGCGAAGGAAGTGAAGTGGAACACGCCCGATTTGGCAAAGGAAAGGTGATTAAAATAGAAGGTAAATCTCCCAATACGAAAGCAACTGTTTTCTTCCCAACCGCAGGCCAGAAGCAACTCTTGCTCAAATTCGCGAAACTCAAATTAGTGTAACCTAAAGGTTGGTTTTAGTTTTTTTTTCAGACTTGCCTCACGTCAGTCCAACTTGTTGCGTCTTTAAGTTGAAACATAAACGCAACAACATGAAAATCTTAAAATTATCCCTCCTTACTCTCTTCGTAGGAAGTCTTGCTATTACTGGATGTAAAAAAGACGAATCTACTGCCAACAATGGTTCACCCGTACCCGAATTGAATACCGTACTTGGTTCACTATTGGCCAATGCACCTCAAGCAGAGAGCTTCCAACTGAATGCTCAGTTCCCTACACCCATTCGAACTGCAAATGGAGCGCGATACGTCTTCAACAACAATTCATTCCTCATGCCTGATGGTAGCATTGCTACTGGTATGATTGATGTTCAAATCACGGAACACTTCTCAAACAGCGACCTTCTCCTTGCCGGCATGCCAACCATTTCGAACGGCGAGCAACTTGTAACAGGCGGACAGTTTTTGGTGGAAGCTTTCAAAAACGGACAGCAATTAAGTGCCTCACCTCAGTATAATTTGAACGCAGAAATCCCAACTGACGAACCAGATACCAACATGGATCTATTCATTGGCGAACCCAACTTGGACGGAACAGTAAATTGGATGGAAGCAAATCAAGGCAACCTGAATGTGACCGAAGTCTTTGAAGAGGGAGATTCATCTTGGTACTGCTCCCAGTTGTGCGGTTCCATCCCTATGTCAGCAGGAAGCACACTTACTATTTCTTACACTGGTTCTATGTCTGAAAGTTCAACCATGCACTCCATGAGTTATGAAGGTCTTGGTGACTACGACTACATCGAAGACATGACTGGTTTTACTCCAATCACATTAACGGCTACTACTGACGATGTCATCTACATCTGCATTAACGATTTCAACGTTGACGGCTGGCAAGGTGCATTTCTAACGCTAGATGTTGACGGCGAAACAGCGATCATAACCATTGATAGCGATGAATGCGAGCCAATGCCATTTGGATATTACTACAACCTGAATACAAATCACTTGGGATGGATCAATTGTGACTACCAAGGATGGGCTGGGTTAACTCAAGACTCATTCATGATAGCTGATCTTCCAGCAGATTACGAATGTGATGACTTGGTGGCGTACGTTGTTTACCCTGATTTTGACGGACTAGGTTACTCTTCTTGCGATGGTGTTTCCATTACATCAATGAGCATGCCTTCAAACACCAATGCTGTACTCTGCAGTGTTGCACTTATAGACGACACCTATTACTCAGCTTTCGCAACTGCTACAGTGAACGGAGAAACCGCAGTAACACTGAATTATTCCGAAACAAGCATTGCGGAATTCGAAGCCTTCATTAACGGGTTGTAGAAGCCTTCATTGCAATCTCTCTTATGACGGTCGAGAAAGTCGCGCTCTTATTGAGTGCGGCTTTTCTCATTTTAAACGTCATTAATTCCATCACTCTTTGAAACAGGAATTGAAATTGAAACGCTTCATTCGTACCTTCCGCTCAAACTAATTCGAATATGTACCGTCTGTTATTTCTTTTCGCCTTAGCACCTTCTATTATTTGTTCGGCACAAATGACCCCTCTGCCTGACCCGGGTAAAAAAGCGAATGAGCTCGTTTGGATGCATCCAACGCAAACGCAAGCTTCAGTCCAAGCCAACGAATACGTTGAAATTGGCTTCAAGCTTCAGCAAGAGGCGAAGAAGCGAATTCACAATTATTTGAAAGAACGAAACGTTCCAGGATTAATCAACCCGTTCGATGCGAGAGACCTAGATGTGGTGTTCACATTTTCGCTTATGGTTGAAGGTGGAAAGGTGGGCGAACTAAGTAAACAAGTAAATGGCTTCTTCTACCGAGAATACATCCGAGACCGAAGCAATTCCGACCCGAACATGTGGAAACATGTAGAAAAGCCAACCTTATTTCACATTCGTGGAAGGTTCACCCCTACCCAACCTGGCACTTACTGTGTTCAAGCTACTATCAAAGCCAAGGGAATGGCTGATACCAAAACCGACGTTACCTACTTCGAGGTGCAAGCAGCAGTAGAACCAGGATTCCTTGAAATAGGAGAGAACAAGCGTTTCTTCGAACAAGGTGAATCCTCCTTTTTTCCGGTTGGCCAGAACATTCCATGGCCCGATTGTAACCCTACCGTTGACCCACTTTGTAAGACCATTCAATGCGGTGGCATAGAACCTTGGTGCGGTGGCAAACTAACAAGCCTTCACTCTTACGACGTTTACCAAAAGCAAATGACCGACTTGGCAAATGCAGGTGGGAATTACATGCGCCTTTTGATTGCTCCATGGAACCTTGATATTGAATTTGAGAAGCTTAATAATTACAACGATCGCCTGAATAGAGCATGGGAACTGGATCGAATCATCCAAAAAGCAGATGATTTAGACCTGCTCCTTCACTTGAACCTGCACGTTCATTACCCCTTGGAAGAAACATCGGTGTACTCTATGTTTTGTTGGGATTATGCAGACATTGATTGTTACGGAGATGACGACCCCTACTGTTATGTTGACGAGCTCGGCCTCAAAACACCGAAGGACTTCCTTGAAAGTAAGGAAGCCATGATTCATTACAAGAATAGAATTCGCTACCTCATTGCACGGTATGGTTATTCAACCAGCATTGGGGTCATTGAACTCTTCAGCGAAGCAAACAACATTGGCCAAGCTACTGGGGTAAACGAAGAGTGTTTATTGGACGGGTCACTTCCTAACAAGCACCCTTACCACCGGCAAGAAGGCTATGCAGCCCTTGTAGGGGATTGGCAGCAGCAAATTGCTGAGTTCATCAAAGTGGAATTGAATCACACAGAACACATTATCTCTGCGAATTACACGGGTACTCCAGAATTCACGAAAGGGGATGACACATTCTATTCGCCCTATGTAGACCTTGCTACTTGGAACAATTACACGTTGAGCATCAATAAGTATTACAACATCACAAGAGATGTAAGCAACTTCCAGTCCAAGCGTCAAAAGGGTAACATCACTAAAGAAGACCCTCCCTTCCTTGATAAGCCAATTATGTTCTCAGAAATTGGACCGGGAGCTGCTGAAGTAGAAAATTGCGATAACAATTTAAGGTGGATCAAAGCCGCGTGGAAAAGCTCGTTCTCTGGATTGGCCGGAACGGGAATGAACTGGAGTGAACAGTGGAACCCTGAATTGTGGACGCATCTTGGAAGAATTCATGAACTAATGAAACAGGTCGACTTAGACAATGGTGAATTCACCTCTGTTGCCGGTATACGAGCAGACAATAAAGTTGATTACAACGCATTGGTTAGTTCAAATGGGTCAAAAAAAGCAGTGGGCGTCTTGCACAACGGCACCGTCAATTTCTACACGAGAAGAGAAGAAAATGACTGCGTTTGTTCCGATCTAGATAAATGGGGAAGCATTGTGTTGTTTGAAGAGTACCGCGAAGCACGGTCTATGGAGCCAAGTAAAGGTAAAAATGCACTTTCGCTTCCAAAAATGGGGGTGCTCAATAGGTACCAAATTGAATGGTACGACGTTGATACTGGACAGAAAATAGCCGAAAGTATGGAACGAAGTTCACCTGGTGGAAAATTAGAACTCGTCCACCCAACAATGTCAAAAGACAAGTCGCCGTTAATGTACTTTAAAGTATACCGGTTAAAGTCCGAAGGTTTCTAGAAATCCTTAAAATGAATTAGCTACTTTTGCAAGATGGAGAATCAAGAGCAAGTAATGACATATAACAGTGAGCGCACTGACCTTATCATTCCTGAATACGGGAGAAGTATTCACAACATGGTCAATTTTGCACTATCTGTTTCTGATAGAGAAGAGCGAAATAAAGTGGCCAAAGCTATCATCAGTGTTATGGGGCAACTGTTCCCTTACTTGCGTGACATTGAAGACTTCAACCACAAATTGTGGGATCACCTTCATATCATGGCTGACTTCAAACTTGATGTAGATAGTCCCTACCCAAAGCCTGAAGCCGAGACGTTCGCCTCCAAGCCTGATCAAATTGCTTATCCCGGTTCCCGAATTCGTTTTGGGCACTACGGAAAGATCGTTCAGGAAATGATTGCGAAAGCTTCTGACATGGAAGACGGTGAGGAAAAGACCGCATTTACTGCTGCCATTGCCAACCTAATGAAGAAGCACTACGTGATGTATAACCGTAGTTCTGTCGAAGACAAGGTAATTGTTCAGCAAATTGGGGAACTCTCAAATGGCAAGCTGTCAATTGATGAAAACATTGAACTGATATCGGCTCAGGAAATCATCAAAACATTCGGGAAAGTTCAGACTTCAAGCAACAAAAAGAAGTCGAACAAAAAGAAATCACACAAGAAGCGCTAATTCCAGAAATCCACCAGCGCATCCCGTTTCCATTCTTAATTGTCAATAAGTTTTACGCTTCTTGCTAGAACGAGCGACACTTATTAAAATCTTCCGCTCTGAAAAGAAATGGAAAAATGGGAACTTTTGTAATTCAAGGCGGACATACGCTAAGCGGAGAAATTCAACCTCAAGGAGCTAAAAACGAGGCACTTCAAATTATTAGTGCTGTACTGTTAACTCCGGAAAAGGTCACCATCTCCAATTTACCAGACATCGTAGACATCAACAAACTCATTGACCTTCTTGGCTCAATGGGGGTTAAAATCGATCGGGTATCTAGAGACACATGCACTTTTCAAGCTGACGAAGTCAATATAGATTACCTCGTTTCAGACGAATTCAAATCAAAGGGAGCTAGTCTACGAGGTTCCATCATGGTCGTTGGACCTTTACTTTCTCGATTCGGAAAAGGCTACATCCCACGTCCGGGAGGAGATAAAATTGGGCGAAGAAGGTTGGATACACACTTCATTGGTTTCCAAGAGTTAGGGGCGAAATTCTCCTACGACCCGAAAGAAAGTTTTTACCGTGCTGAAGCAGACAGGCTCAAGGGAGCATACATGCTTTTGGATGAAGCTTCGGTAACCGGTACCGCCAATATTGTAATGGCCGCCTCTCTGGCTGAAGGCACAACAACCATTTACAATGCAGCATGCGAGCCTTACTTACAGCAACTCTGCAAGATGATCAATCGCATGGGAGGTAAAATCTCAGGCATTGGCTCTAATCTGCTCACCATTGAGGGTGTTGATTCACTTGGAGGAACAGAGCACCGCTGCCTACCAGACATGATTGAAATTGGATCTTTCATTGGTCTTGCAGCTATGACGAACAGTGAAATCACCATTAAGAACACAGCCTACGACGAACTGGGTGTGATTCCAAAGACCTTTTCTAGATTAGGTATCAAAATGGAAAGAAGGGGCGATGATATTTATATTCCCCAGCAGGACGCTTATGAAATTGAAAGCTTCATAGATGGATCCATTCTGACCATTGCAGATGCACCTTGGCCAGGACTAACACCTGATTTACTTTCAATTCTTCTTGTAACTGCTACTCAGGCGAAAGGATCTTGCCTCATTCATCAAAAGATGTTTGAAAGCAGACTGTTCTTTACCGATAAGCTCATTGACATGGGGGCTCAGATCATTTTGTGTGATCCTCACAGAGCAACTGTCATTGGTTTGGAACGAAAAACAGCATTGAGAGGCGTTACAATGACTTCTCCTGATATTAGAGCTGGAGTATCATTGCTAATTGCAGCACTTTCTGCTGATGGTGAAAGTCGAATTCATAACATTGAGCAAATCGACAGAGGTTATCAGAACATCGAAGCTCGTCTAAAAGCATTGGGTGCGAAGCTTGAGCGAATCTAAATTCACATTAATTGGATGAATACGTGATGACTTACAAGCAACCCTTGTTCGATCTTTGCGTTAGATTTTAGAAATACCATCATCTTGGAATGATTATTGGAACTCGGTGGTCGTATTTATATCTTTACAAGCAAACACAATCAGTGATGAAAAAGAAATTAGTAATTCTAGGGGCAGCAGCTGCGATCGCATTCGGATTCGGATGGAACCATAACACTTCTGCTCCATCAATAGATAACAACACTACGGAAGCACTTGTCGTTGGAACCAATGTTGGAGAAAAAGCTCCTGAGATTTCAATGAATACGCCAGACGGCAAAACCATGAACCTTTCAGATTTCAAAGGGCAGATGGTTCTTATTGACTTTTGGGCTTCTTGGTGCGGACCTTGCAGACGTGAAAATCCAAATGTAGTTCGCGCTTACAACAAGTACCAGGATGCAAAATTCAAAGATGCCAAAGGGTTTACAGTATTGAGTGTTTCTCTTGACAAGAACGCTGATTCATGGAATAAGGCCATTAGTCAAGACAACCTCGTTTGGAAAAACCACGTTTCTGACCTACAAGGATGGAAAAACGCGGCGGCACAAAAGTACGGTGTATCTTCTATCCCAATGAGTTTCTTGATAGACGAAAACGGGGTGATCGTAGCGAAAAACCTTCGAGGACAAGAACTTGACAGACACATCGATCAGTATGTGAAGTCATTCAAATAAGCTTAGGAAATTCACTTTTCCCAAAAGGCGGCTCAATGAGTCGCCTTTTTTCGTTTCTATACGTCACTTTGTCAATTCGTTCAAAGAACATCAGTATTTTTGCCACCATTCTGACAGATTGTCCTGTCTAAAACGCTTGGCAAACTTTTTGACCTGTGCCAATTGCGATTAATTCGAACGAATAGAACCGAACGAAAAAGCACACGAAATGAAAGACGAACAGACTACAGAACAGCAAAACGAGGAGAACAACGAAGGTCAAGCGACCAACGTTGAAGAAACAACCGAGGATCAGAAGATGAGCCCAGAAGAGAAATTAGGCGCTGAAGTAGCAGAATTGAAAGACAAGTACGCTCGACTATATGCCGAGTTTGACAACTTCCGTAAACGTACTTCCCGCGAACGCGTGGAACTTATCAAAAGTGCGGGATCAGATGTTATCTCTGAAATGTTGCCTGTACTTGACGATTTCGATCGTGCCATCAAGGCAAACGAAACCAATGAGGACATCAACGCGGTGAAAGAAGGATTCACCTTAATTAGAACAAAGTTGAACCACACTTTAGAAGGAAAAGGGTTGAAGCCTATGAATAGCATGGAACAACCATTCGATACCGAATACCATGAAGCAATCACCAACATTCCTGCTCCAACAGAAGAGCTGAAAGGAAAAGTGGTTGATGTGGTAACAACGGGGTATTTCCTAAACGAAAACGTACTGCGCTACGCTCAAGTAGTTGTTGGCCAGTAACAAGAAAATAAGATGGCAAAGAGGGATTATTACGACGTACTTGGTGTAGCGAAAAATGCTTCTGAAAGCGAAATTAAAAAGGCTTACAGAAAACTTGCGCTTAAATTTCACCCAGACAAAAACCCTGACGATAAAGGTGCTGAAGAGAAATTCAAAGAAGCTGCAGAAGCTTATGAAGTGCTCAGCAATCAGCAAAAAAAGCAACGTTACGATCAGTTCGGACATGACGGTATGCGCGGCGGGCCTGGTGGGCCTGGTGGAGCTGGCGGCATGAACATGGATGACATCTTCTCTCAATTCGGCGATATTTTCGGCGGGTTCGGCGGTGGAGGTGGCTTCGGCGGATTTGGCGGCGGCGGTGGTCGTGGAGGAGCAAGACGTGTTCGTGGAACCAATCTACGTATCAAGGTCAAGCTCAATCTTGAAGACATCGTAAACGGCGTTCAAAAAAGAATCAAGGTGCTCAAACTTGTCCAAGCAGACGGCGTTAAGTACAGCGATTGTGCCACATGTGGTGGGTCCGGACAGGTGAGACGAGTAACGAATACCTTCCTCGGACAAATGCAAACGGCTAGTACGTGCCCTACTTGCAACGGAACGGGAAAAACAGTTCATTCTAAGCCGAAAGACGCAGATCAGAACGGACTCAAACGACAAGAAGAAGTAGTTACCATTGACATCCCTAAAGGAGTTGAAGATGGAATGACATTGAAAATGACTGGCAAAGGAAATGCCGGACCATTTGGTGGCATGCCTGGTGATTTACTTGTTGTGATAGAAGAGGAAGAACACGAAGTGCTCAAGCGCAATGGAAAAAATCTCCACTACGACTTGTACATTAACTTCATTGATGCAGCACTTGGCGCCTCAGCCGAAATCCCATTGGTGGAAGGAAAAGCGAAAATTAAAATCGAGCCGGGAACCCAAAGCGGTAAAATCGTTAGGTTACGTGGCAAAGGGCTTCCTTCTGTAGAGAGTTATGGCAATGGTGATTTGCTTGCAAACATCAATGTTTGGACTCCACAAACATTGAGCTCTGAAGAAAGAAAAACGCTTGAGAAACTGCGTGAATCTGAAAACTTCATCCCAAGCCCTTCTTCACGAGACAAAACATTCTTCCAAAAAATGAAAGAGATGTTCTCTTAATTCATTTTGACCACTGAACACGAAAATGGTGCGTTGCTCTTATTTAAGTAGCGCACCATTTTTCTTTGACTACTTTTGCCTTAGACTTGAACTTATGAACGCAATAGAAGCAAAATCTATTTCCAAATCTTACGCTGATCACATAGCACTTTCAGATGTTAGCATTACGGTTCCTGAACAAAGCGTATTCGGTTTGTTAGGCCCCAATGGCGCGGGAAAAACATCCCTGATTAGAATCATCAATCAAATCACTGGGCCCGACTCAGGTGAAATTAAACTCTTCGGAGAGCCCCTCAACAAGGAACACGTTGGAATGATAGGTTACTTGCCTGAGGAAAGAGGCCTCTACAAGAAGATGAAAGTGGGCGAGCAATCCATTTACCTCGCTCAGCTCAAAGGCATGTCAAAGCAAGAAGCCAAACGAAAACTAAAGGTTTGGTTTGAGCGGCTCGAAATTGGCGATTGGTGGAATAAAAAAGTCGAAGAGCTAAGTAAAGGAATGGCGCAAAAGGTTCAATTTGTAACAACTGTTCTTCATGAACCTAAATTGCTCATTTTAGATGAGCCGTTTAGTGGTTTCGACCCTATTAACACGGCACTCATTCGACAAGAAATTATGCGCCTTAGAGATGAAGGATCAACCATAATACTCTCCACGCACAACATGGCCTCTGTAGAAGAGATCTGTGACAATATCGCACTCATAAATCAGTCTAAAGTGATCCTAGAAGGAAGTGTAAGCGAAGTGCAAAACCGCTATCATGCCAATGAGTACTTGCTCCGTTTCGAAGGAAATATGGTTGGTTTCACGAATGCGCTTTGGACCAACTTCGAGCTCATAACGAAGAAATCCGAAAAAGACCAACACGAAGCCATCATTAAGATCCGAGAAGGGAAAAATCTAAATGACCTGCTGCTGGCTGTTGCGCCAGAAGTTCAATTGATTGAAGCACGTCCGCACACACCCTCTATGAATGACATTTTCATCACAGCGGTTAACCTTGAAAAAGAAAAGTCATGAATAAAGTAATTCTTATCATCAAGCGCGAGTACTTGAGCAGAGTGAAGAAGCGCTCTTTCATTGTCATGACCTTATTAGGACCGATCCTTTTTGCAGGACTCATGATTGCTGCTGTTTTTGTAACACAAGCAGATAGCGTTAAACACAAAATCATGGTCGTTGACGATGACGGAGTGTTAACGCGTTACGACGAACAACGAGGCGTTTATGTCCCTACCTGTCTTGATTGCTTTCCCGACCGGGAAGATTTCAACTACTACTTCTCCCCTTATTACCCAGGAGACTCCATTGTAACAGAAGGAGACTACACCATGATTGTAGAGGTACTTAATGATGTCTTCAACATGCGAAAGGTACAATTGCTCTATGAGAGTGTTCCAAGTATTACGGCCACATCCAGAATTGAAAGTGACCTTGAGAATGCCGTGGAACGTGCGAAAATCATGAGCGAAGAGTCCATTGATTACCAAACCTACAAACGCATGAAAGTTGATCTTATGATCAACAAAGTGAACATAGAGAAAGGCGAAAACTCGTACGAACAAGAGCGCGCAGGAATTGGGAGCGCATTCTCGATCATCATTTTCTTCTTCATTTTTCTTTTCGGTGCCTACGTCATGAGAGGAATTATCGAAGAGAAGACGAGCAGAATTGTGGAAGTTATTATCTCTTCTGTAAGGCCCTTTCAGCTAATGATGGGTAAGATCATCGGTATCGGATTTGTAGCCATCACTCAATTCTTGATTTGGGTGGCCTTTTCAGGTGTGATTTGGCTGATCATTGGTGGGCTATTCGAAAGCGGCATGTTACAAGATAGCATGGCCATGGGGCAAGAGATGGATGCAGGCCAAGCAAATCTTGACTTCGAGACTTACATTCAGCAACAAGAAGGCTTCAACCTCTTGTTGGCTATCAACTGGGGCGTAATGCTTACCATGTTCGTTGTTTATTTCATTGGCGGCTACCTGCTTTATTCTGCGCTTTTTGCTGCCGTTGGTGCCGCAGTAGACAATGAGACAGACACCCAACAATTAATGACACCCATCATGCTACCATTGTTCTTCAGCTATGCGCTAGCTATTATGTCTGCAAGTAACCCAGAGGGTTTTGCCGCCACATTCTTCTCGTTCGTTCCTTTCTCATCTCCTATGGTTATGATGGTTCGAATTGCTACTGATACAGTGGCTTGGTGGGAAGTAGCGCTATCGGTCGGAATTTTGGTTGCGACCTGTTGGCTAATGATTACCATCGCCGCAAGAATTTACCGCGTGGGAATCTTGATGTACGGAAAGAGACCAACCTACAAGGAATTGTGGAAATGGCTTTTCTACAAAGCTTAGTGAATGCGGATAGCAATTATAGACTGCGGGACCAACACATTCAATTTGCTCTTAAGTGAGCGACGAGATGCGGGGTGGCACACTTTGTTTAGTGCGAAAGTAGCGGTGAAGCTCGGGAAAGGAGGCATGTCCAAGGGCATCATCACCGAAGAGCGAATTGCAAGGGCGGTAGATGCATTGAACACGCATTACAATACCATTCTCAATTTCAATGTCAAGCACGTTCGCATTTACGCAACCTCTGCCATTAGAGATGCTTCCAATGGTCATGAACTGGTAGCCATTGCGAAAAAGAAATTTGACTTCACTATTCAAGTCATCGATGGCGATCAAGAAGCAGAGCTCATTTTTAATGGTGTGAAGCAGACGGTTGATCTTACGGAAGAAAATGTCTTGGTAATGGACATAGGCGGAGGAAGTACCGAGTTTATCATCGGCAATAAGAATAGCATTCAATGGAAACTAAGCCTCCCACTAGGTGTTGCTCGTATTTTCGAATTCCTTTCTCCTTCAGACCCGATGACGATGGACGAAAATGAAAAGCTAAATCAGTTCTTCGCCACGAACCTTTCCCAAGTAGCCGCCGCCTTGAAGAAACACCCTTGTAACACCTTAATAGGTTCATCGGGAAGCTTTGACACCCTGTTTGAGCTGAACAGTCAGCAACAAGAAGCGCCTATTCAGCGATTTACTTCGAACGACATTCCACTTGACGTATTCGCTCAGCTTCATGCTCAATTACTAGCCTCCACGAAAAGCGAACGGCTGCTAATGCCCGGTATGCTCCCCCTTCGCGTAGATTATATTGCACTTGCAACAGCACTGATTGATTACATGATCAACACCTTCCAAATCAGCAAATTAATCCACTCAGATTACGCGCTCAAAGAAGGCGCACTCCAACTAGCGGCTTCTGAACTTCGTTCATGGAATGAAAGTTGATACCTTCGTAGCATAAAGAAATTGAATTATGGCAAGTATCCTCATTATAGACGACGAAGCGGCAATTAGAAGCACGCTCAAAGAAATCCTTGAATACGAAAATTACAAGGTAGACGAAGCGGAGAATGGGAAAGAAGGTTTGGACAAAGCTTCTGAGAAACGCTATGATATCATTTTCTGTGATATCAAGATGCCAGGTATGGACGGGATCGAAACCTTGGAGAAAATGCAACTCAAAGGAATTGACAGTCCCGTCATCATGATATCTGGACATGGAACTGTGGAAACAGCCGTAGAAGCGTTAAAGAAAGGAGCTTATGACTTCATTGAGAAGCCCCTGGACTTGAACCGTATACTTGTTACCCTTCGCAATGCTACAGACACGCAGGCGTTGGTGCAAGAGACCAAAACATTGAAGCGTAAGATTCAAAAGAAGCTTACCGTTGAAATCATTGGTGAATCAGCGCCTATTCTAGAAATTAAATCGTTGATTGATACCGTTGCACCTACAGAAGCGCGTGTACTTATTACGGGAGGAAATGGTTCTGGGAAAGAATTGGTAGCTCGTCAACTTCACGAGAAAAGCGAACGCTCCTCTTCACCATTCATTGAAGTAAACTGCGCAGCGATTCCAGCTGAGTTGATTGAATCAGAATTGTTCGGTCATGAGAAAGGCGCATTTACCTCAGCCATCAAACAACGAAAAGGGAAATTTGAGCAAGCACATGGGGGCACGCTCTTCCTAGATGAAATTGGCGACATGAGTCTTTCAGCTCAGGCGAAAGTGCTTCGTGCGCTTCAAGAACACAAAATCACCCGTGTTGGAGGAGACAAAGACATCAAGGTAAATGTTCGAATTTTTGCAGCGACCAACAAGGACCTCCGCAAGGAAATTGAAGAGAACAACTTCCGTGAAGATTTATACCACCGCCTCAACGTAATTCCAATGCACGTTCCTCCGTTGAAGGAGCGCAAAGAAGACATTCCGTTGTTGGCAGATCACTTCATCAATCAGATCTGCGGAGAATATGGTACTCCTAATAAAGAAATCACCTCCAGCGCAATCAAGGAACTTCAGAAAGGAAATTGGACTGGGAACATTCGAGAATTACGAAATGTCATCGAACGACTTATCATTCTTTGTCCGAACAAAATAGACGGGGCTGATGTTAAAAAGTATGCACAGATAGCATAGGCATCAGCCTAACGGAGACATTCCCCTCTCCAACCATCACTTGAGCCTTCGAATTTTTCATCTGCCATACGGATGAAGAAATTCGAAGGTTTCATTTTTTTAAAAGTTTTTTGAAAAAAGAGGCAACCTCGTGGAATCCTGACCGTCATAGAAGAGAAAGAGGGCATATTCTCTAACTAAAAAATTTATAGCCATGGAAGACGTACAAATTTTAGGACAAGACGTTAGTGTGGGGGTTCTCATGCTAGTTGGCCTAGGTCTGCTCATCGGAGCGGTTGCAAAATGGCGCATGTTCGTTAAGTGCAACCAACCGGGGCTTGCTGCATTTGTTCCAGTATGGGACTTAATTGTAACAATGCGCATTATTGGCCGTCCAGACAGCCACATTTTATTCTTTTTGATTCCCGTATTCAATATTTACTTCGGTTTCCGAGTATTGATTGAAATCGCGCAATCTTTTGGAAAAAACACTGTTCTCGACTACTTCTTTGTAGTTGTGTTCAATATTCTCTATCTCCTGAACCTCGCACTTGCGTACAACGAGGTATATTATGGACCGATACACGGTCGTTCGAAGGAGGAAATTCAGGCGCGCAAGGCTCAGTACGCTACTACCTAGCAGCGCCAGCCTGAAACTAACTATACTTATACTGTGAAAAAAATGCGGTTAGCTCAAGTAGTTAACCGCATTTTTTATGGCTTCATCTAAGCCCTCGACTTTCTTACCACCGGCAGTTGCGAAGAATGGCTGACCACCCCCGCCGCCTTGAATATGCTTGGCTAATTCACGAACAACCGTTCCCGCATTCAGTCCCTTTTCCTTCACGATCTCATCGCTAATGAAGCACGTTATGCTCGGCTTGTTGTCTTTGGCAGAACCCAACACCGCGAAAAGGCGTGGGAATTCAGCTCGAAGCTGAAAAGCGATGTCCTTGATTTCCCCAGGTCCTATGCTCACTTTCTGAGCTAGAAACTGAACCCCATTGACTTCTTCAATCAACTTCACAAGATCTTTCTTAACATCGCCTGCTTGTGCTTTCTCGAATTTCTCTAGTGACTTCGTCAGCTCGGCATTTTTCGACAACACGTCTGCGAGTGCTTTTTGAGGATCTGCAGGGTTCTTCAGCAAGCCTTTCAGTTCTTCAAGCGCAGTTAAACGCTCCTTCACATACGCTTGTGCCTTCGCCCCAGAAACGGCCTCAATTCTTCGAACACCAGCAGCTACAGCGCTTTCTCCAGCAATTTTGAAGAAACCAATGCTCCCTGTAGCTTGCACATGAGTACCACCACACAGCTCAATGGATGAACCAAACTTGATCACGCGCACGGCATCGCCATACTTCTCTCCGAAGAGCATCATCGCTCCTGTCTCTTTCGCCTCATCCAACGGAACATCTCTCATTTCATCCAATGGAATGTTCGCTAGAATTCTTTCATTCACTTGTGTCTCCACTCTTTCAATCTCTTCATCAGTCAATTTGGAAAAATGAGAGAAATCAAAACGAAGGTAATCTGGATGGACCATAGAGCCTTTCTGCTCTACGTGAGTTCCTAACACATCTCTTAATGCTTCATGCAATAGGTGTGTTGCACTGTGATTTCTTGTGGTTGATTCACGCCTAGCTCCTGCAACAACTGCATTGAACTTCGAACTTGTATCCGTTGGCAGTTTGGTAGTGAAATGAACAATCAGGTTGTTCTCTTTCTTCGTGTCTTTGATAGACACCTTCTCTCCATTGGCTTCAATAAAACCTTGATCACCAACTTGACCTCCTGATTCCGCGTAGAACGGAGTGATGTTGAACACCAATTGGAACTGATCTTTTCCTTTCTGAGTGACCTTGCGGTACTTCGTAATATAGACAGGCACTGTGGTACGGTCATACCCTACGAATTCTTCAGTATCATCTTCTTTGAGAACAACCCAGTCTTCCGTGGTAATTTTACCATCAGCACGTCCACCTTCTCGTTGCTCATTCAGCGCCTTTTCGAATCCTTTTTCGTCAATCGTCATCCCATTTTCATCAGCAATCAATGCTGTGAGGTCAATTGGAAAACCGTAGGTGTCATACAATTCAAACACGGCTACTCCGTCCAAGACGTTTCCTTTTTCATTGGAAATCATCTTCTCCAGTCGGGTAATGCCTTTATCTAAGGTGCGGAGGAAACTTTCTTCCTCTTCCTTTATAACCCGTTGAATGATGGTTTTTTGATTTTCAAGTTCAGGGAAGAAAGGCCCCATTTGCTTTATTAACTCCAGCGAAAGTTCATGAATGAACGACTCCTTGATATCTAAGAAACTGAAGGCATATCGAATCGCACGACGTAAAATTCTTCGAATCACATAGCCCGCGCCGTTGTTTGAAGGCAACTGACCATCAGCAATGCTAAAAGCGACCGCTCGAACGTGATCTGCTATCACACGCATGGCAACATCTTGCTTGGAATCAGATTGCTTGTACGTGATACCTGATTTGGTCTCAATAAACTTGATGTAATGCGAAAAGACATCGGTATCGTAATTCGATGTTTTTCCCTGCAACGCCATTGCTAGACGCTCCAATCCCATTCCCGTATCAATATGTTTTGCAGGAAGCGCCTTCAATTCGCCTGATGCCATTCTCATGTACTGCATGAAAACGAGATTCCAAATCTCAATAACCTGCGGATGGTCTTTGTTCACTAATTCTGCTCCCGGCAAGGCCTTTCTTTCTTCGTCTGATCTGAGGTCAACGTGAATTTCAGAACATGGGCCACAAGGACCTACTTCGCCCATCTCCCAGAAATTATCCTTCTTATCACATTCAAGGATACGCTCTTCCGGAAGAATTCCTTTCCAGATATCCTTTGCTTCTTGATCAACTCCCAGTCCGTCTGCTTTGTCTCCTTCAAAAATGGTAATGTACAATCGGTCCTTGTCAAGCTTGTAATGCTCAGTAAGAATTTCCCAAGCCCATTCGATGGCTTCTCTCTTGAAATAATCTCCAAATGACCAGTTTCCTAGCATTTCGAACATGGTGTGGTGATAGGTATCCACCCCCACTTCTTCCAAGTCGTTGTGCTTCCCAGACACGCGCAAGCATTTTTGGGTATCGGCCACACGCGAAAACTTGATTTCAGAGTTACCTAAGAACAAATCTTTGAACTGATTCATTCCAGCATTGGTAAACATCAACGTTGGGTCATCTTTAATAACCATAGGTGCTGACGGTACGATTTCATGCCCTTTGGACTTGAAGAAATCGAAGAATACTTGACGGATCTTAGCTGATTCCATAGTGTTTTCGCGGTAATTGGAAGACTTCTAATTGTTGTTAAACCCACGTCAGACGGGGAGTTACAGATTGCAAAAGTAGATTATTTTAGATACTTTCGTGCGGCTTTTAGTTAAGCAAATTAGAAAACTATGGCACGGTATCGTTACAAGTACAATCCTGAGCAGTTAAAATACGAGAAGGTTCCCTTTACATGGAAGGACTATCTTTTGGTGTCTGGTAAATGGATTGCAGTAGTTGCAGCCGTCTCTTTTTGCTCCATCTACCTCTTCAATCGGTTTTTCGAAAGCCCCAAGCAATTGGAACAAAAACGAGAAATTGCTTTTCTAGAAGAACAACTTGGTTCCATGACTTCTGATTTGGAAAAGATGGACAACATTGTTGCTGAAATTGCGCAGCGCGATGACGAAGTTTACCGAAACATCTTTGGTGCAGAACCCTTCCCTAAGCACCTGCGTCAACCTGGCATAGGAGGAACTGATAGAGAGCTTTCATTGCGTGGATTTGATCATTCAGAAGACGTTATTCAGACGAAGCGAATGATATCGCAGATTCAGCGCAAGCTTGTCTCACAAAGCAAGTCTTTTGAAGAATTGTTTGAATTGGCGCGAACGAAAGAAGAAATGCTTTCCTCTATTCCAGCCATTCAACCTGTTCGTAACGAAGACCTCAAGCGAATGGCGAGTGGATATGGGTACCGAATTCACCCGATTTACAAGGTTCCTAAGTTTCATGCAGGAATGGACTTCACCGCGCCCACCGGAACAGACATCTTCGCCACAGGCGATGGAGTCGTTGAGCGGGTTGAAAGAAAACGCACTGGATACGGCTTAAACGTCATCATTCGTCACGGCTATGGATACAAAACACTGTACGGCCACATGAGCAAAATCAGTGTTCGCCAAGGACAGAAAGTGAAACGAGGAGACGTTATTGGACTTGTAGGAAACACCGGAACTTCGGTGGGGCCTCACTTGCATTACGAAGTAATTAAAGACGGCGAAAAAGTTAATCCGGCACACTATTATTTCAATGATTTGACGCCAGAACAGTTTGAAATAATGCTGGAGCAATCTTCCAGTGCGAATCAGTCGTTCGATTAATCATTTTCCTTCGTACCTTTAGAAAAGATGCCTTACAAGGAAAAGGAAATAGAAAAACAGTACTTCTCCATTTCGGAAGTAGCGAAAATGTTCGACGTAAACACGTCCCTCATTCGTTTTTGGGAGAAAGAATTTGACGCCATTCAGCCGAAGAAGAACAAAAAAGGTAATCGTCTTTTCACCCGAAAAGATCTCCAAACGATTCGCACCATACATCATCTTGTTAAAAAGAGAGGCTTCACCTTAGACGGCGCCAAACAGCAGCTCAAAGACAATCCTGATCAAGTAAACCAGGAAGCTGAGGTTATTCACAAGCTGGAAGATATCAAACAGTTCTTAATTGACTTGAAAGAGAACCTATGAGAACAAGTCGCATTCTGCGTTTCTTGCTCTTCTCTAATTTTGTCGTACTACTTGTTTTCGCCTACACCTTGTACATTGAGTTCGACAAGAGTATCAACAATGCCAATCCGTTCAATACCCGGACAACGAAAATGATCGTAGGTGCAGTACCATTCGCTGTATCAATGATTTACTTGCTTATTACTTACTTTCGAAAGTCTGATGAACAAGATGAATCTGACGTATTGGACGACTATTCAGAAAAGAAACAAGACGATTTTCAGTAATAGGTAGGCCCCTTCTGTAGGTAGTTCTGTACGTAATCGTTCACCCCATCTTCTAATTCCGTGAAAGGGGTGTTGTACCCAGCGTCGATAAGCTTTTGCATATTCGCTTCCGTAAAATACTGGTACTTATCGCGAATGTCTGCAGGAGTGTCAACAAATGAAATATCTTCTGGTTTGTTCAACGCCTTGAAAGTAGCTTTTACCAGATCCAAGAAAGTGCGTGCCTTGCCCGTACCGAGGTTGTAAAGTCCACTGTGCTTTCTACTTTCCATATGGAACATGCACACATTCACCACATCCTTGACGTAAACGAAATCACGCTGTTGGTGTCCGTTTTCATAATCTTCACGGTGCGACCGAAAAAGTTTCATGGCTTCAGTCTTCTCTATTTGATTGAACGCATGAAACACAACACTGGCCATTCTTCCTTTATGGTATTCATTTGGTCCATAAACGTTGAAAAACTTTAATCCTGCCCAGAAAAACGGTTGCTTCTCTTGCTTGAGTGCCCATTTGTCAAATTCATTCTTCGACTCACCGTACGGATTTAGCGGCTTCAATTCGTCCACAATATCATGGCGATCATCATACCCTAACTCTCCTTCTCCATAAGTAGCAGCTGAAGATGCATACACCAATGGCAGCCCAAATTCGATGCAGGCATTCCAGATATCTTTGGTGTAATTCAGGTTGAGTTTATCAAAAATGGCTTGATCGAACTCTGTTGTATCTGTTCTTGCGCCCAGGTGAAAAATGAACTGCACCTGATTTTCATTCGCACGAAGCCATGTAATAAAGTTTTCACGATCAACAAGTTGTGTATACTTCTTGCCTTCGTAATTTACTTTTCGATCCTCTCTTGAGAAATCATCAACGAGAACGAGGTCATTATACCCTTCTTCGTTTAACTTTGCGACGAGACAGCTAGCGATGAAGCCAGCAGCTCCTGTAACAACGATCATAATGGTTCTTTTTGGCGAACAAATTTGACTACAAATGTATTGTAATTGAGCGAGCCAAACAGCGTGAATAGAACTGCAAAAGCCAATTTATGAAAACCGTATACGTAACACGACGTGAAAGATTCAATGCTGCACATAAGCTTTGGAACGACGAATGGAGTGCCGAAAAGAATAAAGAAACCTTCGGAAAGTGCGCCAATCCTAACTGGCATGGACACAACTATGACCTCCATGTTACCATTAAGGGAGTGCCCGCAGCAGACACGGGCTACTGCATGGACTTGAAAGACCTGAAAGACATTATCATTGAGCACGTGATTGATAAGCTAGATCATAAAAACCTCAACCTTGATGTGGATTTCATGAAAGGCAAAATGGCCTCAACTGAAGTGTTGATCATTGCGATTTGGGAACAACTCGAATCTCATGTGAACGCAACAGGATGTAAATTGCATCAAATTCGACTTTACGAAACAGAAAATAATTACGCTGATTACTACGGCGGAGAATAGTTATGGCAGGATACGAAAGAATAGAGAAGTACGATGAAGAGACGGTCGAGAAGAACGCCGCATTGTACAAGCAACTCCTGAGCGCTCTGGGTGAAGACCCTTCAAGACAGGGGTTGGTAAAAACACCCGAAAGAGCAGCCAAGGCCATGTCTTTCCTCACAAGTGGATACGACAAAGACCCGGCTGACATTTTGAAAGGTGCCATGTTTGACGAAGAGTACAACCAAATGGTTCTTGTAAAGGACATCGAACTTTTCAGTTTGTGTGAGCACCACATGCTTCCTTTCTTTGGAAAAGCACACATTGCTTACATCCCAAACGGAAGAATTGTTGGTCTCAGCAAAATTCCACGGGTGGTAGACACCTTTGCTCGTCGACTTCAAGTGCAGGAAAGATTGACCGATCAGATTCGTGATTGCATTCAAGAAACGCTTGATGCCGCTGGTGTTGCAGTAGTTATAGAAGCCCGACACTTGTGCATGCAAATGCGCGGTGTTGAGAAGCAAAATTCGGTTACCACAACTTCAGCCTTCACCGGAGAGTTCCTAAACAATGATAAAACGCGAAAGGAATTCATGCAATTGATTCAAGCAAAACTCAGTTAAATCAAGGTCTTTTGTAAATTGGTGCTTGTAAGAATTTATAGAAATGGAAGAAAAAACAATACTTGACTCGAAGGATTTACAGCAGTCGGCAGAAATGGCACGAACATTCACTGCTCATGTATTTTCTTGGATGGTTGCTGCTTTAGCAGTTTCAGCTGTAACGGCTTATTACGTTGCCAACTCATCTTTTCTTGGTTACCTCTACAATTTTGAAACTGGAGGAAGGTCAATGTTGGGATGGGCAGTTATGCTTTCCCCTTTTGCCTTCATCTTAGTCATGAATTTTGGGCTGGAAAAGTTAAGTTCTACGGTCATTTCAGGATTGTTCCTGCTTTTTGCCATTTGCATGGGAGCCAGCTTGAGTTACATATTCATCGTTTATTCAAGTACAGCCTTGATTACGACTTTTGGCATAACCTCGGGCACCTTTGCGGTGATGGCCTTGGTAGGGTATACCACGAAGACTGATTTGACCAAATTTGGCTCCATTATGATGATGGGACTCGTAGGTATTATTATAGCTATGATTGCGAACTGGTTTATGAATTCTGCCATGCTTGATTACATCATCAGCATCATAGGCGTTCTAATCTTCACCGGATTAATCGCCTACGATACGCAGAAAATTAAGCGCATTGGAATGCAGGTAGGACTGGGTAGTCAAATGGGGCGCAAGCTAGCCATTATGGGAGCCATGAGCCTGTACCTAGACTTCATCAACTTATTCTTATTCTTACTTCGCCTGCTAGGAAGTAGAGACTAAGAGCAATGGAATTAACATGAAAAAAGGCGCCAATAGGCGTCTTTTTTATTTTTCAGGAATGCCTTTTATTGGCAACTCATGAAATTAGGGCGTTTTGGTCCTGCAATGAATTCTGTTACCTCCATAAGTTCAACGCCATCCCGAATCACTTTGATCACAAAACAAAAGGGGCAATGCTTGTTCAGCATTACCCCTTCAAATTTTATAAATCGCTCCTTATTACTTGATCACAAGGTGTTGCGTTAAACGCTCTCCGTTTGCTTCAAAAGAAAGAAGGTACATGCCCGCTTCGTAAACAGCAGCATCGAAGAAATACTTTGATTCTCCTTGAGGGAACACTCCTTGCTGAATTACTTCTACTTCTCTTCCTGTTACATCAATTAACCTCAGCGTTCCTTGAGATGCTTGATTCAAGTCCAAAGGAACACATGTAATTGCTCCGGCTGGGTTTGGGAACGCAGGCTGAAATTCACCCAAAGCTGTTTCACCCACCGACACAAAGGCCCCTACTCTGAAAGACCAATATCCTTCTGGAGCTGGCATAGGACGGTTCTGAACTTTTCCATCTGCAGCTACACCTTCTACGTAGTAGTATACACGCGTGTCAGCTGCTTGAGCAGGAATGTCTGCAGTCCAGATGCCTTCTCCTGAATCAGACATGGATACGGAAACGTAATCAGCTCCGAGATCCGTTTTCCAGAACATAGTAGCTTCTACAACACCCAATCGGTGGCTCATGTAAGCGTCTACTGTGTAAGGGTTTTCAGTGTCTTCTGTATCTGGTAATGCTTGGTGTGAGATCAACAGCGGATCATCTGCTCCTACTTCATGGGTAATGCAGTGAAGTGCACCTGACAGCGAAATAATGTTGTTTGGAGACGAATCACAATCGATTCCCACGATGGTATATCCTGGTAATGCTTCTTCATAAATACGAAGTGCAGTTGTATCATACTCGGTGTAGTACGTTGGTACCAAAAGGGTGTTGTTCACAAACAACGAATTCGTGTACGTCAAGTACCAGCCGTTTTGATCAGGATAGTTCCCGTTCGTTTGTGGAGGCGAAGGAATACGAATCACCTTAAATGGAGTTCCCCATTTTGAAGTGTAATTGCTCAACACGTACTCCAAGTTTGCTTCAATTTGAGGTCCGTCGGCAACGCCTTCAGGGTACTCAGCCATTAAAATCGTT
>JAQWQB010000069.1 GCA_029245065.1 Flavobacteriales bacterium
ACATCAGGATGTACTGATGCTGGAGCTTGTAACTATGATGCTACCGCTTCATGTGACGATGGTTCATGTGAATTTGATTCATGTGCAGGATGTACAGACCCAGCAGCTTGTAACTACGATGCAACCGCAACAATCGAAGACGGTTCTTGTCTAGCAGAAGACGAATGTGGAAACTGTGGAGGTTCTGAAACATCAGGATGTACAGATTCAGGAGCATGTAACTACGATGCTTCAGCTTCATGTGATGATGGTTCATGTGAATTTGATTCATGTGCAGGATGTACAGACGCAGGAGCATGTAACTACGATCCTTCCGCTACGATTGATGATGGATCATGTGACTTCGGATCTTGTGCAGGTTGTACAGACCCAGGAGCATGTAACTTCCTACCGAATGCATCTATCGATGATGGATCATGTGAATTCGAATCTTGTGCAGGTTGTACAGATGCTACAGCATGTAACTACGACGCAACGGCAACAATCGATGATGGTTCTTGCTTAGAGTTTGATGATTGCGGAGAGTGCGGTGGAGAAGGTACAACAGGATGTACTGACCCAGAGGCATGTAACTTCGACCCAACAGCAGATTGTGATGATGAGTCTTGTGAATTTGAATCATGCGAAACAGCAGGATGTACAGATGAAGGTGCTTGTAACTACGATCCAGAAGCAACAGTAGACAACGGAAGTTGTGTATTTGCATTGCCAAACCAAGATTGTGAAGGAAACTGCTTCAATGATTGTGACAACGATGGTGTTTGTGACGAAGACGAAGTAGAAGGATGTATGTACGAGTTCGCTTGTAACTACAACCCAGAAGCAACAAATGACGATGGATCATGTGATCTTGAAGCTTGCAGTGGATGTACTTACGCTGACGCGGTGAACTACGATTCAAACGCAGTGTACGACAACGGATCTTGTATCTTCGATATAGCCAACCCTTGTCCTGGAGATTTCGATCAAGATGGAGTTATTGATGTAAATGACTTGATGACATTCTTGTCTATTTACGGAACGATCTGTGAATAATACAACAGGTTAATCCTAAGAATTGAAAGGGGCTCCACTAAGGAGCCCCTTTTTTTTATCAGTCATTGTCCTGCAAACTGAGGAGGCGTTCAAAACGTATAACTATGCATACTTGAACGATTCTTCACTTTAACTGTAGAACAATGAACACCTTTACAAAATTATTCATGCCCTTAGTTTTCCTCTTTCTCTCCGGTGGAATGCTAGCTCAACCATGCGTCCCTGACGGAATTGTTGTGACCTAAGCATGTGATTGGAACGCAGGGGAGTCCCTCTGGGAAACCGCTTTAGACGTTTCAGTCTCCATAAATTTGACCTGTTCCTTAACAGAAGTCTGCTTTTCGAGAGCCGGAGACGGTGTTTACGACTGTGTAGATGTTTCTGCACTCAACCTTGTGGATGGAGATACCTACCACCTCTCACTGCCAGGTGCCGGAATTTACCAAGTTTGGACAGCCACTCCATCAGGAACTTCTTCCATTGAAGAGGTACAGGTCAATTGCTACGATGAAACATTCGACTGTGAAAATCCTTACGCGGTGAATTATGATGCCACTGCAAGTAATCCAGACGAATTAGCTTGTATTTATGACACGTGTGTGTGCGATTGCGCAGGAACCAGTCATTCAATGGGCGTACTCACATTTCTCGGAGATGGAGAACTTGAAGATGAAAGTGAAGGTAAAACGTGGAATAATAATCCGGTTCACCTAAGATGCAACGTTTGGGGATTTGACTGTGGAGATGCAGGAATCAATTTTGATCCGTACGGAGTTTGCGAAGGCAATTTCCCACCATCTCGTGGTTGCCAAGAGTATAGTTTAGGCTGTACAGATGACACTGCTTGTAATTTCGAACCAACAGCCGTAACAGACGATGGTACATGTGATTATTCATGCCAAGGCTGCACTGATTCTGGAGCTTGCAATTACAATGCGTCTGCTACAACAGATGACAGTTCATGCGACTATTCTTGCCTAGGTTGTACCTATATGGAAGCATGTAATTTTAATCCATTGGCTACCGAAGAAGATGGTTCATGTGAATTTTCATCTTGTGCAGGTTGTACTTACCCCGAGGCGAGTAATTACAATGCTGAGGCTAGCTACGACAATGGAAGTTGTTTGTTCAATATGTTTGATCCGTGTCTAGGAAATATGAATTCCGATGGTGTGATTGGAGTCCAGGACTTAATTATGTTACTCCAGGTATATGGGTTTATATGCGAGTAGATCAACTTGTCAGTTGCCGTTCTTTCAGATACAAGTAGAGCGGTAAACCGAAGCAAATTCCGACTAAGAAGACACCTATTACAGGAAGCCACTTGTAGCGAATGCTGTGCTTGGTGCCATCGGAAATGATGAAAATAGTGGCTACTGTGCCCACCAATAGCAAATCAATCATGAATAAACTTGTTGCCGAATTGGCGAACCCCATCTGAAAGAGGAGGGGCATGTCAACGCCATACTCGTTCATAAATGGAATGAGCTGAGTATATGGCAATACCAGTCCTAATAGGGCGAAAATCAGGTAGACGAACTTCACGAGACAAGTATGTTTACTTCCACAAATTTGCTCGATGGAGTGCCGCTGATAGCGGCTTTGCTTTGTCGAGGAACAAGTGCATTCGCTTCGGGGAAATACGTTGCGATTGATTTTCTAGGGATAGAGTAGGGAAGGACATGGAATTTATTGGTCCTTCTTCGTTCCCCTTGAAAAACGCTTTCCAAATCAACTAGTTGGCCTTTTTTGAGACTCATCTCGTCCATGTCTTGCTGATTCATAAGTACAACTCGACGTTCATTTTTAATTCCTCTATACCGATCATCAAGACCGTAGATTGTAGTGTTGTACTGATCGTGCGTACGAATGGTAATCATAATGAATTGCGCCTCTTTCGGGTCAACCTGCGGCAAGCTATTCACGGTGAAATTCGCTTTACAATTGGCTGTATTGAACTGCCTGACGCGTGCGCCATTTGGAAGAGAAAAGCCTTCAGGAACCTGCAATCGTTTGTTATAAGCTTCGAACCCGGGTATAACCGCTTCGATGTGATCTCGAATACCGTCGTTCTGTTGATGCATGGTAGACCAATCAATCGGTCCTCCAGGAAACAAGGCATTGGCAATTCCACAAACAATTTCGACTTCGCTTCTGAGTGAGGTTGAAGCAGGCTTTCGTCTGCCTTGAGTGGTATGAACAACGCCCATGGAGTTTTCCACTGATAACACCTGCGGAATGCCGCTCTGTAAATCTTCTTCTGTTCGAGCTAAACAAGGAAGAATGAGTGCTTCTTCACCAGTCACAAGGTGGCTTCTGTTTAGTTTGGTGCTTACCTGAACAGTGAGATCGCAACGTTGCATCGCTTCACCAGTGTAAGCTGAGTCTGGAGTTGCGCTAACAAAATTTCCGCCCATTCCCATGAAGAACTTCACGTCGTTATTCCCCATGGCTTCAATAGCATCAACAGTGTCATAGCCGTGTTGTCTTGGACTTTTGATGTTAAAGTGAGCATCCAACGAATCCAAAAAAGCGGCGGCTGGTTTTTCATAAATTCCCATTGTTCGATCGCCTTGTACGTTACTGTGTCCTCTCACGGGACATGTTCCAGCGCCTGGCTTCCCAATAGCACCTTTTGCCAACAGAAGGTTTACGATTTCTTGCACATTGGCCACACCATTTTTGTGCTGTGTAATGCCCATGGCCCAACAAATGATGATCTTCTTATTCGCCGCTAATAGCGAAATCACGGGCGCTAATTCCGCTGCCGTTAGACCGCAATCTCTGTACGCTTGTTCAAAATCCGTTTGAAGCAGATCAGCTTTGAACGCGTCAAATCCTGAGGAATACCGATCTATGAATGGTTTATCCAATACCTTTCCAGGGTTCTTCTCTTCAGCATCAAACAGTCCTTTGAGTAATAATTTGAATAAGGCGATGTCCCCATTCACTCGGACCTGCAAAAAGTGATCGGCAATTTTAGTTCCACCAGTCAGAATTTCGACCGGACTTTGAGGGTTCACGAATTTTTCGGTACCGATTTCCGGCAATGGATTAACATGAATAATCTTGCCTCCATTCTTTTTGGTACGTTGCAAGGCACTTAACATTCGAGGGTGGTTCGTTCCAGGATTCTGCCCAACCACCATGATCACTTCTGCTTCATAGAGATCTTCCAAAGTCACAGAGCCTTTTCCTATCCCCACCGTTTTACTGAGGCCAGCGCCGCTTGATTCATGACACATGTTCGAACAATCAGGCATATTGTTGGTGCCGTATTGACGAACCATTAATTGGTACAGAAAAGCGGTTTCGTTGGCGGTCCGTCCAGATGTATAGAAAACAGCTTCGTTCGGGTCAATGCTTGAAAGCTTCGCTGCGATTTTCTTATTCGCCTCCTCCCAACTAATTGGAGTGTAGTGGTTACTTCCTTTTGCTAAGTAAAAAGGTTCTGTAATTCTCCCTGCCTTGCCAATTTCATAGTCAGACCAATTGGAGAGTTCTTCTACGGAATGTTTTGAAAGAAAAGAGGCATTTACACGTTTTTTAGTCGCTTCTTCTGCAACCGCTTTCGCTCCATTTTCGCAATATTCGAAGAAAGAAGATCGGTCAGTAGGGTCTGGCCATGCACATCCGGGGCAATCAGAGCCGTGTTTTTGATTGATCTGGGTCATTAGTTTCAACCCTTCAAACAACCCGAGCTCGTCGCTTAAATGCTTCAAGGCTACCGTTACTCCTTTCATTCCCGCTGCTTTCGAAGAGGGTTTGTGTGTTTCTAGTCCAGTTAGCTTTTCTGGAGGTAGAATACTGACATTTCGTGTGTTCATTTCACCGAATTTGTTGGATTAGGAATATACAGTAAGTCGGTCTTCTCTGCAAAAACCAATAAGCTTCATGCCGAATTCTTTCGCAAGGTCAACCGCTAGGCTGGAAGGTGCAGATACGGAGGCCATTACAGGAATTCCGGCCATGAATGCTTTGGCAATGATTTCAAAACTCACCCGTCCACTGACGGTGAGCACATGAGCAGTTTTCAATTCTCCGGAATCCAACAAGGCTCCAATTACTTTGTCTACGGCGTTGTGGCGACCGATGTCTTCTCTGACCAACAACAGCTTCCCGTTGCGATCAAAAGCGCCAATTCCGTGGCATCCACCCGTTTCATCAAATAGCTGTTGATGATGCCGCATGGATGAGAAATAGGAGTGAAGATCCGTTGAGGAAAAAGCGGCTTCAGCAAATGGGTCTCCCGTGAGATTTTTCATTTCTGTTCGGCCGCAAATACCACAAGACGAAACAGAGAGCAACTGAGCTGAGTTGGAAAAGCCTTCTTTCAACTCATCTTTTTGAATGGTAACCTTAACTAAACTTCGCTGCGCTTTTTCGTTAAAATGCAACTCCATTTCTGGCGCTATTTTCTGGTTTCGATAAATATCTTCAGAAAAGAGTAGCCCCCGAACTAACTCAAGTTCATTACCAGGAGATTGCATGGTCATTGTCCACGCGCTTCCATTGATTACGATTTCAAGAGGCACTTCCACAACCAATTCGTCGTTGGTTGGTCGTGAATTACCTTGTTGGATTCGAACTGCTTGATATGTTCGGTGTGGTCTCAAGAAAGACCACTAATTCTTCCGTCTTTATCAATGTCCATTCCTTCTGAAGCAGGCACAGCAGGCAATCCAGGCATTCTCATCATTTTACCAAGAATAGGAATGATAAACCCAGCACCAGCGGCCATTTCAAATTCTCGGACAGTAACATTGAAACCTCGAGGTCTTCCACGAAGGGCATCGTTGTCAGAGAATGACTTTTGTGTTTTGGCCATGCAAATAGGAAGCTTGTTGAGTCCGAGGCGATCTATCGTGCGCATGTCGGTTTCAGCTTTCTTATCGAAGTTCACCCCATCTGCACCATAGATCTTGGTTGCAATGGCAATAATCTTGTCTTTTACTGGAGCATCCCAATCATAGAGCTGCTTGAAGTTGGATTCACCAGATTCCACCGCAGCTACAACAGCTTTAGCTAAATCTTCAGTTCCTTCTCCACCTTTCGCCCAGCCGCTGCTCACCACTGCACTTACGCCCAGTTTTTCGCACTCAGCTTTGACGTAGTCCATTTCTTCTTGGGTATCACTGGTAAATTGATTGATGGCAACGACCGGTTTCAATCCGAATTGCTGCACATTCTCAAGGTGTTTCTGTAGGTTTTCAAATCCGCCTTTCACCCGATCCAAATTAGGAGTGTTGTAATCATCTTTTGCCGCACCACCATGATGACGAAGTGCGCGCAGTGTGGCCACTAATACAACCGCTTTTGGTTTCAGTTTGCCATAACCACATTTGATGTTCAGGAATTTCTCCGCGCCAAGGTCCGCACCAAATCCAGCTTCAGTGACCGTGTAATCTGCGAGGGACATTCCCATCTTCGTTGCTAAAATGGTATTGGTTCCTTGGGCGATGTTGGCGAAAGGACCGCCATGGATAATGGCCGGATTGTGTTCGAGTGTTTGAACTAAGTTCGGTTTGATAGCGTCTTTCAACAACAACGCCATAGCTCCTTCCGCATTCAAATCACGCGCATAAATAGGTTCTCTTTCGAAAGTGAAGCCCACGAAAATGTTGCCCAAACGTTTTTTCAAATCTTCTCTGTCTTTGGCCATGCATAAAATGGCCATAACTTCAGAAGCAGGGGTGATGTTGAATCCATCTTGTCTTGGAATACCATTTCCAATTCCACCGAGCCCAATGGTAATGTCACGAAGAGATCGGTCATTCATGTCCATTACACGCTTCCAATAAATTCTTCGTGGGTCAAGTCCTAAGTTGCGCGTTTTGCTCTGAAGATTATTGTCAATAAGCGCAGACAGCAAGTTGTTCGCCTTTTCAATGGCGGAAAAATCACCCGTGAAATGCAGGTTGATGTCTTCCATTGGTACCACTTGAGAGTAACCACCTCCAGCTGCTCCTCCTTTGATGCCGAAAACGGGCCCTAATGAGGGCTCACGCAAAACAACTACAGATTTTTTACCTATTCTATTGAGTCCTTCATTCAATCCAATCGAAGTAGTGGTTTTTCCCTCCCCAGCTGGTGTTGGTGTAATCGCAGACACCAGGATAAGGTTAGATTGATCTACTTTCGCATCGTCAATTAGTTCAAGAGGAAGTTTCGCTTTGTAGCGTCCGTAAAGCTCTAATTGGTCTTCGTGAATATTGAGGTTCTCTGCGATCCGACGAATGTCTTTCATCTCATTCGCTTGAGCAATTTCTAAGTCTGATTTTACCGTCATGATGTTTGAATTGAACTTCCGCAAATTAGTCGGAATTAATGAAACTGCAATTCAATTTTCGCACTTCTCTAGTTCGAACCAAAAGGTAGTTCCAATCCCCACTTTAGAATCGATAGCAAAGGAGGAATTGTGGGCTTCCAAAACAGTTCTAACAATGGCTAAGCCTAGGCCGGTGCCAATGGTTTTACCTGAAGGCCGAGTGTGAAAACGATCGAACACTTTGGAAAGGTCATCTTCTGCAATTCCAACGCCAGTGTCTTTCACCGAAATCCGAATATGATTGGGTTGATCCTCTAGCTTAAAGGCAATCTGTCCTCCAATATCGGTGAACTTAATTGCGTTGCTAAGTAGGTTTTGTAAAACCCTATCAATCAGTGCGATATCTGCTTTGACGTGTGGCAATGATTGAGGGATTTCTTCCGTCAAATTTATTCCTTTTTCAGCAGCTTTGATCTTAAAGCTTGAAGCAACATCCAGCGCAAGTTCTGCGATGCTGAAAGACTCTAGCGCTAATTTTCGATCTTTCGATTCCAGTTTAGAAAGGTCGAAGAGTTCGTCTACAAGACTCTTTAATTTCTCGGTATTCTTCAACGAGATGGCTAAGTAACGTTCAAGTTTTTCAGGGCCAAGGGTGTCTTTTTTCATCAACACCGTTTCAAGGTAACCCTGAATTGAAGAAAGAGGTGTACGAAGGTCATGACTCACATTGGCCAATAGCTCTTTGCGCAATGTTTCTAACTCTTCCCGTTCTCTATTTAAGCGTTGTTGTGTCAATAGAAATGTTCTTGTAACGAAGAATAGAATGAGCGTTATGACCCCAGATACCGCAAGAGAAATCCAACTGCTTTTCATAGCACGCTCGCGGGCTTCCACGATGAACCTGTCAAACTGTTCGTCAACTTGCAGCACCGCTACGGCCTTTCCTTTACTATTCCGAATTGGTTCGAACGCTGAGAGCCAAGTACCGTTGGTATCGGCGTACATAGGAAGTGTCCCACCTGAATTGTACTGCTGCAGTAGGTCTACCGGAAAATCGTCATACACGTGTTTCCAAAATGGTTGATCGGAACTTGAAACACCGAAGCAAAATTTACTCCGTGTACTATCGTAAACCATGGTGTAGATAGTGGTTTCGAGTTGGTTTTCTACCTGGGCCTTCTTCAGAATGCTGTACAATTCTTGGTATTCTGGATCTTGGTCGTTGGTCTGAATAGCATCCATCGGACCATACGTCTTAATCAGTTTTTCGTGAACATCTCCATCAATTTGAAGTGCGAGTGTAGAAACAATACCATCCAACCGACTAAGCTCTTTTTCTTCGTTGAGTTTGAGTTGAGAAGTGTAGTTTGAATAAATAAGAAACACCGTGATGCCCACCAAGGCCACGGCAGTTAAGATGAGGAGTTTCGATGCTCCAGATATATTGATGAATCCTGTTTTCAAGCGTCGTTAAATCGGTAACCTACCCCCCAAGTAGTCAAGACGTATTCAGGATCTGCGGGATCTTTTTCCACCTTAGAGCGCAATCTGTTGATGTGGCTATTCACGGTATGCTCGTATCCTTCGAAATCGTAACTCCAAACTAAGTTCAACAAATCCTTACGGTCGTAGGTAACTCCCGGGTTTGACGCCAAAAGATACAAGAGGTCGAACTCCTTTGGTGTCAACTCGATGCGGTCACCATTGATTTCAACTTTTCGTTTTGAACGGTCTATTTTAAGGGCTTTGTATTCTATCGTGTCATCATCACCATCAGCGTTCGTGTCGATTTCAACTCTTCTCAAAATGGCTTTAACACGAGCCACTAATTCACGAATTGAAAATGGTTTTGTGAGGTAATCATCTGCGCCTGTTTCAAGACCAAGTACCTTGTCAATTTCTTCGCTTCTAGCCGTTAGCATGAGAATAGGGAAGTGTACTTTGTTGGCACGCAAGTCTCTGCAAATGTCGATTCCGTTTTTACTCGGTAAGTTCACATCTAGAATCATCAAATCGAATTTATTCTGCAATGCAAAATCGTACCCTTCTTTTCCATTTCGAAAGGCTACGGTCTCACATTCCAAATCTTCTAGGTGCAATTGAATCAGCTCAGATATGTCCTGCTCGTCTTCAATGATGATTACTTTTCTCATGGTGTAATTTGTTTACCGTAAAAGTCGGGAGGTAAGTTAACAGAACTATCACAAGAATGGAACATATTTATGGAAAGAGTAACTCGTTTTAGCTCAAGACCGAATTCATCTATAATTGAAATTTACTCATTAACAGTGTTTTATGTTGTTTGTTCATGCTGTGAAAACAAAAAAATAGAGTTGTAACGCCACTTGTGATATCTAAGTGACAATTCAATCTTAAATTTGAGCATCGAGAGTAATCTCGGGTTAATTAACTCAAAGACAGCGTCGAAGGACCTGTCAAGTAGTTAGGTTAAGTTTAGTTGTTAGTTAAGAAATGTCCCTGCTTCGGCGGGGACTTTCATTTTGTGCGAGTAACTTTGGCGTGAGTTTTGTTATTCTTGAACCGATGGTTTATCCGCTTTTTGTCAAGAGAGACAGGGTTTCCCACGTTTCATTTAAAAACAATTTTGTGAAGAACATAGTAGTTGTAGCCTTCGTGGCCATGTCGTTTTTTGCCATCGGGCAAGAAGAAATAAGAAAAGATTGGTTCAATGATAACATCGCCGATAACAAGGTTGTTGGCGCAAGTATTGACCAGACTTACGAATACCTTTTGGAAGGAAAAGAAGCAACGGGAATCATCGTAGCTGTTATTGACAGTGGGGTAGATGTTGAACACGAAGACCTTCAAGGCTCCATATGGGTGAACGAAGACGAAATACCCAACAACGGAATAGACGATGATAACAACGGTTACATTGACGATATCAATGGCTGGAGTTTTATTAGTGGTCCCGAAGAAGATGTGACCTATGACAACTTAGAATTCACACGTATTTATAAATCGCTCAAAGCGCGATTCGAAAAGAAGAGTGAAAAAGAAATCAGTAAGGAAGACAAGAAAGATTTTGCGCGCTACTTGGTCATGGAAAAGCAATACAAGGACCGACTAGAAAAGGCCAAGACAGAACTGGCCGAGTTTGAGCAAATTGTAGACTTCTATTACTTCGCCAAAATGCAGTTAGACGGTGTGTTAGGTGCCAACTATACACTTGAAGACGTGAAGTCAATTGAGCCCACGGATGAAATGGGAACCGCTATCAAAGACTTCATGACTTTTGCTTTGGAAGAAGATTTTGCTGGTCAAATCGAAGAAGGTTTTGACCACTATCGAAACACATTGAATTACAGCTACAACTTAAAATTGAATTCAAGAGAAATCGTTGGGGACAACCCTGATGACGTTTCTGAGCGCTTTTACGGAAGCAATCGTGTAGAGGGCCCTAGAGCAGAGCATGGAACCCATGTTGCTGGAATCATTGCTGCACAACGCGGAAATAACATGGGTATGGATGGCGTGAGTGCTTCGGCAAAAATCATGGTGTTGCGCGCTGTTCCCGATGGAGACGAAAGAGACAAAGACATTGCCAACGCCATTCGTTATGCCGCAGATAATGGGGCGAAAGTGATCAACATGAGTTTCGGAAAAAGCTATTCGCCGAATAAGTCGGTAGTAGACGAAGCCGTTGCCTACGCTGAATCAAAAGGGATTATCCTCGTTCATGCCGCAGGGAACTCAAGCAAGAACAACGATAAATCCAACAACTTCCCGAACCCAGTAAACGAAGAAACACGTGAATTGTGCAAGACGTGGATTGAAGTAGGTGCAAATGCACCCCAGGTTTCGGAGTTAATTGCCCCTTTCAGTAATTATGGAAAAAAATCGGTAGATATTTTTGCTCCAGGCGTAGATATCTATTCGACTATTCCGAACGATGAATATAAAAAGAACAGCGGTACCAGTATGGCTGCACCGGTTGTCTCAGGAGTGGTAGCCTTGTTATGGTCATATTACCCAGAATTGAGCGCCACCGACGTTCGCACCATCATTGTAGAAAGCTATGAGTGGTACGGCAAGAAAGAAGTATTGATTCCGGGAGATCCAAAATCGAAAGAGACTAAATTCAAGAAACTATCTCGAAAAGGAGGCGTGGTCAACGCGTTCAATGCATTTAAGATGGCTGAGGAATATCGTCAGAAATCTTCTTCTTAAACGGACGAATAATAAGACGTGTATCTCGCGCATAGCGGAAGTAACTGTATGTCCAATTCATTAGGACCAATAGCTTGTTTCTGAATCCAACGAGCTGCATAATGTGTACGAATAGCCACACCATCCAAGCGAAAATTCCTTTGAAGTGCTTTTTGGGCAGATCAACAACAGCCTTGTTTCTCCCTATTGTTGCCATTGACCCTAAATCATTGTAAACAAAAGGAACACGGTCTTTCTTCTTTGATTCTAAGATGAAATTTTTCGCCAAGCGTTCTCCTTGTTGAATGGCTACTTGAGCAACCATGGCATGTCCGCGTGGATTGGCTTCGTCAATCATTGCCGCCACATCACCAATGGCGAAAACATCATTCATTTCCAGCACCTCGTTGAACTGATTGACAGCAATTCTATTTCCCCTTACAATGGCTGTTGGCTGAATGCCTTCGACGGTCTCTCCTTTGACGCCTGCAGCCCAAATTAACGTGTGTGCAAGAAATTCCTTTCCGTCTTTGGTGATGGCTTTTTTGCCGTCATACGACTCAACGAAGGTATCTAACCACACCAAGACGTCTAACTCTTCCAGTCCGGCCAATGCATCTTTCGAACTTTCATCGCTCATGGCTGCCAACACCTGAGGTGCCGACTCAATAAGGTGTACTTCCATTCTTCGCACATCCAAATCCGGATAATCTTTGGGAAGAATATGCTTTCTCAATTCGCTCAAGGCACCGGCCAATTCCACTCCGGTTGGTCCAGCTCCTACAATCACAACATTCATCAACGCTTGACGCTCATCGAGGTCTTTCGTCAACAAGGCTTGCTCAAAATTTTGAAGGAGAAGACTTCGAATATCCAAGGCTTCCGGGATGGACTTCATGGACATCGCATTGGCCTCCAATTCATTGTTTCCGAAAAAGTTGGTGCCTGAACCTGTAGCGAGAATGAGTTTGTCGTATTTCAACGAACCGATAGACGTATCAACTTGCTTGAGTTGTGCATCGATGTGTTGAACTTCTGCTAAACGAAAGAAAAAATCCTTTTGGCCTTCGAAGATTTTTCGAAGCGGGTATCCAATGGAATCAGGCTCAATTCCTGCCGTTGCTACCTGGTAGAGAAGAGGTTGAAAAGTATGATAGTTGTGCTTGTCTAGCAGTATAACTTGAAAGGGTTTGCCTTTCAGAGCTCTAGCCAATCGCAATCCACCGAAACCTCCTCCGATGATCACGATTCTTGGTAAATTCGAATCCGGAATGTTCAACTTGCTATTCTTTATTCAAATGTACGATGATGAATCAAGTTAGTCACCGTAAATTTGCACCGCATGCAAGAATTTATTCCAACTAAAAATTGTGTCCTTCTTGAACTCATCATGAAGGAGATGAACTATTCTTCCACCAATAAAGGAAGAAAGGCCATTAAAGCTGGTTACGTAAAAGTAAACGGCAAACTAGTGGTCATTCCGTCTACCAAACTTGACAAAGGCGATAAAGTCGTGTTCTTTGACAAGCCACAGCCGTTGCCGGTTCAAAAGGTGAAAAACCTCCCATTCGTGATTGTTCACGAAGACGAAGAAATCTTGGCCTTTGAAAAGCCGGCTGGATTGCTCACTGCTTCGCCAGATCGAAAAAGAAAGACAGCCTTCAGTATCACCAAGGCATGGATGTTAGGCAGAAACCCAGCGTTGAAAGAGGTTTTCTTCATCAACAAGCTTCCAAAAGATGCTTCAGGAATTGTGGTGGTGGCGAAGAACGCTGCTACACGTGTGCGTCTTCAAGGAAGTTGGAACAGGTTCGAGAAGAAATACTATGTCATCGCGGAAGGTCAGTATCCCGAAGATGGAACAATCGGAAAGCCGATTAAAGACAAGAAGATTGAGAAACAAATCTTTCCTTACCGAAATATTCTTCAAGGAAGGAATTATGGACTTTTGAAGGTTGAAATGCTGAAAGAAGCATTTTCCGAACTCTTTTCAAGCATGGAAAGTTTGGGACATAAAATTCCAGGGTATTCCAGAAGGGGTAAGGCGAACAATCCGCTTGGAAGGCTAGCGTTTCACTTCTTTTCAGTAACCATCCCAAATGAAAAAGGAGAAGAGACCATCATCAAAACTCCTGTTCCAAGAGAATTTCTGAACTTAGTGAAAATGAACAGAGCATAATGCTTTTCAAATTGCTTCAAATAGATTCCTTGAATGTCGCTTCAGATAAAGTGATAGTTGGTGATTGGGTCAATATCTTGACGGTCATCGTTGTTGGTTTCGTTTTCATTGGAGGAGTTTTACTTCTCCGTAACTACCTTGTTTCAAAACGAAAATGATGGTAACCTCCTCAATTCAACGTAAATGTCCTCAGTGCAACACGTGGAATACAGAGGGCGAGATTAACTGTAAATCGTGCGGGACAACATTAGATGTTTCTACGAAACTCAAGGAAGATCACGAGGCCAGAGAGCGAAAAAGAATTGCGCTCCCAAAAACGAAGTTTGATCATTTCGTGGACCGAATTGCTAAAAGCAATAACCCATTCATCAAAGTAGCCTACGTCTTCATAAAAACGGTCTGGTTTATCTATTGGGTCATTTTATCCATATTCCTTTGGATGGTGGCTGCAACGCCAGGATAACTAGCGCCACCATGAATACGGCGTATTTTAATTTGTCTTTTGGAATCTATGTTTTGTTGAAAACGTGGTTTCTTTCAGGTGGAGATGGTCCCGACTTCGTACAATTTTACGTGGCAGATTTACTTGCGTTGCCTGTGATTCTCACTTGGACTGTAAACCTCATATCGCAGATAAAAAAAAGAGCCGTAAAGCTCTCTTTTTTACAAATACTGTTCGCCGTAGTTTATACTTCAGTGGTGATGGAATATTGGGCACCTCGTTGGTCTGTTTACGCAACAGGTGATTTACTCGACAGCCTGATGTATTTAATTGGCGGATTGAGTTTTTATGTTGCTCAGGGCTATTACGGCCACTTAATGGTGTCTTCGTCAATAAACAAAGGCGACCACTGAATTTCATTCACTTTTTTGTCGACCAGCCAGAAGTTCACGCACTTCTCTTCTGAAGAAATAAGCTGTTGTTCTTCTCCAAATTCGTCGGCAAGTAAATCGTCTTCTAGATCATCAAACCCTTTCCCTTTCAGAATTTCAAGAAGTTCGCTTTCTGTTTTTCCAATGAGGTCAATATCACCAAGAAGATATCCTTCCTTTTCAATAGAAACAGTGGTTAGTTTCCAACCTTCTTCCTGATCAAAAGAAACAGATAGTCCCAACGAATCGTAGAACCAATCCTCTGTCATTTCATTGCCTTCAGCTGAATAGGCATAGGTGTCTACACGAGTTGGCTCTCCCAAGAGACTGTTCACGTCATCTCGTTCCATTCCAAACTTTAGTTGTCCTAAACCAATACCCGGCTTTATTTCTTTGATCGAATCTTTCATAGCAGTAATGTTTCAGCACAAAGGTAATTAGGCTATCAGGTTTGTAGCTTCCGATACTGTGCAGTTATGAACATCTTTGCATTCAATGGGAGCTAGTGAATGATTTCGTGAATTTGCCTCATTTTGGAAACCAATTGTTCGAACTCAGTGTAGTTTAACGTCTGCTGTCCATCGCTGGTAGCTTTTTCTGACGTTTGATGCATTTCAAGAAGCATTCCGTCTGCCCCAGCTGCTACAGCCGC
>JAQWQB010000074.1 GCA_029245065.1 Flavobacteriales bacterium
CTGGAAACGTTGGTGTACAAATCCACAGTGTTCAGCCAATGAACAAAGGAGAAGTGATTTGGACAGTTCGTGCCCAAGACGTTGTAAACATCGGACGATTCCTGAAAACAGGGAAGTTCGACATGCAGCGTGTGGTAGCATTGACGGGGTCTGAAGTGCAAGATAGAAAGTACTTCAACGTTACTGTAGGAACAAGCGTAGCGTCCATGTTGGCGAACAACACTTCAGAAGGCAACAACCGTGTCATTAGCGGAAACGTGCTCACAGGAGAAAAAATCGCAGCTGACGGATACCTTGGATTCTACCATCAGCAACTTACGGTCATCCCAGAAGGAGATGAGCCATTGTTCCTTTTGACTGATGGGTGGCTAGCTCCAGGTCTGAAGGATTTCTCTCTCTCGAGAGCATTCCCGACATGGATCATGCCGAAGTCAAAGAAATTCAAGTTGACAACCAACCAACACGGTGAAGATCGTGCATTCGTTGTGACGGGTCAGTACGAAAAGGTATTCCCTTTTGATATCTACCCAGTGCAATTGGTCAAGTCAATTATTACGAATGACATTGACGCAATGGAGAAGCTTGGTATCTACGAAGTAGCTCCTGAAGATTTTGCATTGTGTGAGTACGCGTGTACTTCGAAAATCAATGTGCAGTCTATCGTGCGTCAAGGCCTTGACGTCATTAAAGAAGAGTGTTAATTCCTAGCGGACTAAAAGAGATATAAGTTGAAAGCAATTCACAACCTTATTTCAAAAGTTAAGCCCAACTTCGAAGAAGGCGGGAAACTTAGTCGTTTTTGGGTAGTCTTTGACTCCCTTGAAACGTTTGCATTTACCCCAGGTCACACTACCAGCAAAGGAGCTCACATCCGTGACTCCATCGACATGAAGCGTACAATGATGATGGTCATCCTTGCTATGGTTCCTGCGTTGCTGTTTGGTACTTGGAATGCCGGACATCAGTACTACCTATCAATTGGTGAAATCACCACATTGGACGGATTGGGAACGATGTTCTGGGAAAAAATCGGGATTGGTGCACAGAAAGTACTGCCAATTGTAGCTGTTTCATATGGTGTCGGACTCGGTATTGAGTTCATCTTCGCCGGAATCAGAAAGCACTCGATCAATGAAGGATTCCTCGTTTCAGGAATGCTTATCCCGCTCATCATGCCTGTTGACGTTCCGTTGTGGATGTTGGCGGTAGCGGTGGCGTTCGCGGTAATCATTGGAAAGGAAGTATTCGGAGGAACAGGAATGAACATTATTAACGTAGCCCTTACGGCACGAGCATTTATGTTCTTCGCTTACCCGAAGCAAATGTCTGGAGAGATCTGGATTCACCAAGGAGAAACAGCTGCCATTGACGGTTACTCAGGAGCAACTGCTCTAGGGGAACTAGCTAACACAGTAGGGAAGGCCGCCGGTTCCACAGAGGTCACCGGTATCATGTCCAACTTTAGTCTCGATGGTGTGTATAGCATGTCCAACGCATTCTTTGGATTGATCCCAGGATCAATCGGTGAAACAAGTGCATTGGCCATCCTATTAGGTGGGGCCATTCTATTGTTCACAGGAATTGGATCATGGAGAATCATGTTGAGCTTCCTTATCGGAGGTTTAGCGATGGGAGCTATCTTCAACCTAGCCGGAGCAAACGCCTTCATGGAAGTTAATCCAGTTCACCAAATCATTATTGGCGGATTCATGTTCGGTATGGTGTTCATGGCAACTGACCCAGTAACAGCGGCGCAAACCAATACAGGAAAACTCATTTACGGATTCTTCGGCGGATTCTTCTCCATTATGATTAGGGTATTCAACCCGGCATATCCGGAAGGAGTCATGATGGCGATTTTGTTCATGAACGTAATGGCACCTATGATTGACCACTACGTGATTGCTTCAAACATCAAGCGTCGTGAAAAGCGTATGAAACTTCAAACTGCATAATTAAGAGACATGGCAATTAACAAAAACAGCAACGGCTATACGTTCCTCTTCTCTATCATTATGGTAGTGGTAGTAGGTTCTGCGCTTGCATACACTTCTCAGTCTCTCAAGCCCCTTCAAAAGGCCAATGAAGCAGATAAGAAGATGGTAGATATTCTTGGGGCAATCAAAGTGCCTGCAACAAGAGCAAATGCAAAAGAAGAGTTTTCAAAGTATGTAGTTGAGCGAATTTCTGTGAAGTACGACGGATCAGAAGTAAATACCGCTTCAGGCGATATCACTGCAGGAGACAAAACAGACCCATTCAACATTGATGTAAAGAAAGAGTACAGAGCTATTATTTCGAAGATCATCAAGTCAACAAAGAAAGATCCAGAAGGGAGAAAGCAGCGTCTAGGTGATGCTGAGGTAACGTATCCATTGTACGTGTGCGAAAAGAACGATACTACATTCTATGTAGCACCTGTTGTTGGAACCGGACTATGGGGACCAATTTGGGGATATGTAGCACTTCTTGAAGATGGTAAAACATTTTACGGAACAACGTTCGATCACAAAACAGAAACACCTGGACTAGGAGCTGAAATCAAGGAATCATTCTTCACCGTTAAATTCGAAGGAAAAACCTTGAACACAAGTTCTGAAACCGTTTTCGAAGTGAAGAAAGGTGGAGCCGTAGTGGACGAGCACAGTGTAGATGGAATCACAGGTGGTACGATCACAAGTAAAGGGGTAGGTGAGATGTTGAACAGAACACTCCCAGTTTACGTGAAATACTTGTCGAACACTTCAAATCAAAAAGCACAGAAATGAGCACGGAAGTAAAAGAAATTAAGAAGACGTCTGAACCACTCTTCTCGAAAAAGAACCGTAAGCTGCTCTCAGACCCGCTTAACGATTCGAACCCTATTACCGTTCAGGTACTTGGAATCTGTTCTGCCTTAGCCATTACCGTTCAGGTACAACAGGCAGTGATTATGTCGCTCTCAGTTCTCTTCGTGATGATTGGAGGTAACGTAATCGTATCTCTACTTAGAAACCGCATTCCAGACCGTATCCGTATCATCGTTCAATTGGTGATCATTGCGGCCTTGGTAATCATCGTAAACGAAGTGTTGAAAGCATTCCTTCCAGATATTTCTGAGAAGCTATCAGTATTCGTTGGATTGATCATTACGAACTGCATCATCATGGGACGTTTAGAAGCGTTCGCACTTGGTAACAAGCCAGGACCATCTTTCCTAGATGCAATCGGTAACGCCATGGGGTATGCTTGGATTCTCGTTGCAGTAGCAGTCGTAAGAGAAATCATCGGTTCAGGAGCAATTAGTCTTCCAGGAATGGGTCAAGTAAAGTTCATCCCGAGCTCTTGGTTCATCGCTGAAGGAGGATTGTATGAGAACAATAACTTGTTCATCCTGCCTCCAATGGCATTGGTTGTAGTTGGAATCATCATTTGGATCCAACGTTCTCGCAACACCAAACTAATTGAAGAAAACTAAGCATTAGACCTATACGAAAATGGAATACTTCAGCATATTTGTTAAAGGAATCTTTGTAGAGAACATGATCTTCGCCTACTTCTTAGGTATGTGTTCTTACTTGGCCGTATCGAAGACGGTAAAAACTGCCGTAGGTCTAGGATTCGCGGTAATCTTCGTACTTGGAATCACGGTTCCAATCAACTACCTACTTGAGGAATTCGTTCTGAAAGAAGGAGCGCTGACGTGGATCGACCCGAGCTACTCAACCATTGATTTGAGTTTCTTGAGTTTCATCATGTTCATCGCCGTAATCGCATCCATCGTTCAGTTGGTTGAGATGATCGTAGAGAAGTTCGCACCAGCACTTTACGGAGCGCTTGGTATCTTCCTTCCACTCATCGCCGTGAACTGTTCAATCCTTGGAGGAGCACTCTTCATGCAAGAGCGTCAGTACCCTACCATTGGAGAAGCAACGGTATTCGGATTGGGATCAGGAGTAGGATGGTGGTTGGCCATTGTTGCCATCGCAGCTATTCGTGAGAAGATCAGATACTCACACGTTCCAGCTCCTTTGAAAGGATTAGGAATTACATTCATTATCACCGGACTTATGGGAATGGCTTTCATGAGCTTCATGGGAATCGAAATTTAAACCAGCAAGAGAGACAGCATTATGACGTTAACAATCATACTTACAATAGTATTTTTCCTTACGGTAATTCTAATCCTAGTTGGGCTTTTGCTTTTTGCAAAGGCAAAGCTATCTCCGAGTGGAAAAATTCAGATCGAAATCAATGGTGAAAAGACCATTGAAGTGGATGGAGGAAGTTCACTACTCACAACACTAGGTAACGCAGGAATCTTCTTGCCGTCTGCTTGTGGTGGGGGTGGAACATGTGTTCAGTGCACTTGTCAAGTACAAGAAGGTGGAGGTGCTATTCTTCCTACCGAAGAGCCGCACTTTTCACGTAAAGAAATCGCTGCTGACTGGCGCCTTGGTTGCCAGGTAAAGGTGAAGGAAGACATGAAGATCCAGATTCCTGAAGAAGTATTCGGAATCAAGAAATGGGAATGCGAAGTGGTTTCTAACTACAACGTAGCCTCATTCATTAAGGAATTCGTAGTACGACTTCCAGATGGAGAAACATTGGACTTCGAAGCAGGTGGATACATTCAAATCGACGTACCTCAAATCACCGTGAATTTCAAGGACATGGACGTGACAGCTCACCCTGAGCATCACCCAAACCCAGAAGAGTTCAAGGCAGAGTGGGAGAAGTTTGGATTGTGGGACCTATCAATGGTCAACAACGAAGACATCGTTCGTGCCTACTCAATGGCGAATCACCCTGCAGAAGGAAACATCGTGATGTTGAACATCCGTGTCGCTACTCCTCCTTGGGATAGAGCACGTAATGCTTGGATGCAAGTAAATCCAGGTGTTTGTTCTTCTTACGTATTCGGATGCAAGCCAGGAGACAAAGCAACTATCTCTGGCCCTTATGGAGAATTCTTCATCAAGGAAACAGAAGCAGAAATGCTTTACATCGGTGGTGGAGCAGGTATGGCGCCAATGCGTTCTCACCTTTTCCACTTGTTTCACACGTTGAAGACAGGTCGTAAAGTAACGTTCTACTACGGTGGACGTTCGAAGCGTGAGTTGTTCTACGTAGACGATTTTAGAAAGATTGAGAAAGAGTTCCCAAACTTCAAGTTCCACTTAGTATTGAGTGAACCACTTCCAGAAGATAACTGGAAAGAGAAGAAGTCTGTGGACGACGAAGGTGACGGATTCCTTGGATTCGTTCACAACGCTGTAATTGAACACCACTTGAAAGACCACGATGCTCCAGAAGATATTGAATTCTACTTCTGCGGGCCTCCTTTGATGAACCAAGCGGTAATTAAAATGTGCGATGACTGGGGCGTGCCACCAGAAAACGTAGCATTTGATGACTTTGGAGGGTAATCCTCTTGGAAAGCGGCTTTTGCCGCTTTCTTTTTTTATGAATCAAGGGTATAATTCAAAAAGGGGTATTGAAATCTTTTCACTCAACAGAATGAAGTAAGCCATCGAAACATCAAACTTGTTAGTTTGTCCTAGACGCCTGACTTTATCACGTGACCCGTACAATTTCTCGCTGAAACTCCGTAATTGGAATGCAGTGTTTAAGCCTTGGCTAAGAGCGGTGATTAATTCTATCAATGGTGATCCAAGGTGAGTTTGCATTCTAATAGGAGTGAAGTGTAGAAATTGAAGGGAAGGTGATGAGTCACGATTTTGGCTCCACCTTTTGAAGAAAAAAGGTGGAAAGAATCAAATAATACAACCTAGAACCCTCGAGAACTAAACTGTTAATTCGTTCTTTTTTATACACCTTTGTGTCATGAATAGACTTCATTCAAAAGGCATCATCATTGCCCTACTTCTTAGTGTTGTAATTAGCTCTTGCGGAGACAACACCGAAACGCCTCCTGAAGAAGAAAAGAACACCGCACAATCAGCCGAACGGTTGTTTGATGAAATGGTGCTCCAGGGTGAAGCGCAAGGAACAACCTACACCATTCGGTACATTCAATCAGATGTTGATTACAAAGCAGGCGTAGATTCAATTCTGAACCGCATCGATCAAGACTTGTCTACATGGGTGCCTACTTCGCTCATCAACCGCATGAACGTACACGATAGAACCGACACGGTCTTCGCTTTCCACGATAGCACGAAGTACTTTTCGGTGCTCTTTGACGTGTCGAGAGAAATCTGGCGGAAAACAGACCACGCTTTCGACCCAACAGTATACCCATTGGTAGAATTATGGGGATTTGGTTTGAAGAACAAAGGAGAGGTAACGGATGACCTCGTTCAAGAGGCGCTTTCCAAAGTTAGCCTTCAACCATCGAACATCGATATGATTGAGCTGGAGAACGGCTATGTGTATCAAGAAACACAAATTCGCAAAGGCCAAGCAGGTGTGAGAATGGATTTCAATGCCATTGCACAAGGTTTTTCAGTCGATGTGATTGCAGAGTATCTCCAAGAGCAAGGAATCAACAATTACATGGTCGAATTAGGCGGAGAGGTACTTTGCCTTGGTGTCAATTCAAAAGGGAAGCCTTGGCGCATCGCAATCGATAAACCGGTAGATGGAGATCAACGCGTATTTCAAGCCATCGTAGATGTACAGAACAAAGCCCTTGCAACCAGCGGCAGCTACCGAAAGTATTTTGAAGAGAACGGGAAAAAATACTCCCATGCCATTGATCCAAGAACAGGCTATCCAGTGCAGCATTCATTGCTTTCCGCTACCGTGTTGGCAAATGATTGCATGCTAGCTGATGCCTATGCTACGGCGTTTCTTGTGATGGGGGTGGAAGAAACCCAAGCATTCCTAAATGACCACCCTGAGTTAGACATGGATGTTTACCTCATTTATGACGAAGCTGGAGAGTTTGTTTCATGGATGACTGACGGCATGAAAAACAGGATTGAAGAATTGACGAATACGTGACATCCTCCAACGAAAGATGCTTACCTTTGTAGTATGAAATTAGCACTGATTACCATTGGATTACTAGCGCTTGCTTTTGCAGGCATTGCCATTAAGATTTTGGTGAAGAAAAACGGAGAGTTCGCAGGAACATGTGCCTCTAACAACCCTATGCTTCAAGAAGAAGGTGGAGGTTGTAGCGTCTGCGGCGCACGTCCACAAGACCGTTGCAAGCAAGACGAGCTAGCAGCTTAATCCATCTATCTCAATCGCCAAGCAGCCCCTAGTTCAAGATGGTGGGCCTTTGCTAAGTGCGACATTAAATTAATGCTCAGTTCGACGTGTTCGTTGTTGGGCAACGCATGCCGAAATCCCAATCGGTTGTAAAAACGACCAGTGCTCTTATTGATGTTGATCGTATAAGTGCCCAACGAGACTTCCAACCGAGAACGACCCAAAATCTGAGCCCATCCTAGCGAAATACCGTGCTGGAACAACTGTGCATTCGTAATCCGGTCATCCCCTCTACGTTCTGTGATGTAACGTAAAGAACTGTTGTAGAACAAATCTGTCCGAATGAAATAAGATTTGAACCATGTGGGTCTGCGGTAGTAACTGGCACTCAAGGTGTGTACAAAGAAGAACGGAGAAAAAGCAGGTGTAACTTGTTTCAAGCCTAGCGAATACTGCAAGCGCCATTCACGAGTTCTGGGGAGGTGAGCGGTAAAAATCCCTGGCTCTGGAACTGACCGATCTCGCTTAATGCGGGCCCCCAGTGAAACCATAACGTTGTTCGTACCTAAATTGGGCATCACCACAGCTGAATTGCTTAAATGCGTCAAACGCAATCCGCCATACAAGTCAATGGATTTAAATTGCTTCTCCATGTAGTAGCAAAGCGTAATTGCCGCATTTACGGTTGAACCCAATGCAATGGCCTGTGGGTTGTCATCAATGTCCCATTTGGTATCTGTAAAGCCAACACCGGCTCCAAAATGGAGGTAATCGTTGAGCTTTCCTCTGCCCAGTGTAAAATGCCCGAAAGCAGAAAACGCAAGTTGTCGCCCAAGCTCTTTTCGATTGCCCAGGTCAGAAGCATACACTTCGACTCCAAAGGTTGGAAAAGCATAATGATAGTGCCACCTGGAGGTTCCATTGATTTCCCATTCTTTTGCCAGCATGACTGACTTGGAATGGCCAGAAACAATGCGGTTTAATTCGGGTCGATGGGGAACCATAAATCCTCCTCCAACTTCCACTGAAAGCCCCTCGCTCCAATTCGTTTGCGCTGTCAGTTCATTCAAACCAAGCGCGCACATCACTACCAGCGCAAGAACGCAGCATGAAAAATGTGAAATATTCTGGACCTTCTGTACGCCTTGACTCATGTGAGGTGGTATCTTTGAAGCATGAACAGCATGCAAGATAAGCTAAAGGCTTTTGAACGCCTTCTAATCATCATGGACGAATTACGTGAAAAATGTCCGTGGGATAAAAAACAAACAATGGAGACCCTGCGCCATTTGACCATTGAGGAAACCTACGAGTTGACCGATGCCATCATGGACAACGACATTGAAGAGGTGAAAAAGGAAATTGGCGATATCCTGCTGCACATGGTGTTCTACGCAAAGATTGGGAGTGAAACGAATGACTTTGACATCGCTGATAGCTTGAACTTCATTTCAGACAAACTCATTAGCCGCCACCCACACATTTATGGCGATGTTGAAGTAGCAGATGAAGAAGAAGTGAAGGCCAATTGGGAAAAGCTGAAACTAAAGGAAGGAAAGAAATCAGTTTTAGAAGGCGTTCCACGTTCATTGCCTTCGTTGGTGAAAGCCATCCGAATTCAAGACAAAGCCAGAGGTGTAGGTTTTGACTGGGACCATGAAGACCAAGTGTGGGACAAGGTTCAAGAAGAGCTCAATGAATTTAAGGTGGAAGCAGATGCCGGGAGTGAAAAGATGACAGACGAGTTTGGCGACGTCCTTTTTTCGATGATCAATTTTGCACGCTTCAAAGGAATTAATCCAGATGATGCGCTGGAGAAAACGAATAAGAAGTTCATCAAACGGTTTCAGTACCTTGAGACCGAAAGCGCCAAGGATGGCAAAGTGTTAGGAGAAATGACGCTTGAGGAAATGGACGCGTACTGGGAAGCAGCCAAAAAGATGTAATCAGTTTTATGAAAACCAACCAGCTTATCTTCGTCTTATTCGCAGCCTCCACTCTGGTAGGGTGCAAGAGCGGAGATGCGCCTGATTGCTTCAAAACTGCTGGTGACGTTTCATCCGAAACCCGCACCATAGAAGGTTTCCTGAGAAAAGTGCAGATCAATGATGAAATAGATGTCACCTTCATACCCGCTGAAGAGAACAAAGTCATTGTGAAAGGACCTGAGTACTTAATTGCCGATGTTGTTACCTCCCAAGAACAAGGCACGTTGCAAATTAGAAATGAGAATACCTGCAACTGGGTGAGAGACCTGTCCATCAGAATGGAAGTAGAGGTGTACACTACAGAAGTTGAGTACATCAATTACCAAGGACAAGGAGATGTGCTGTTTCAAGACACCCTGGAAACGGATCATCTCACCTTCGAAAACAACCAAGGGTTTGGCGACGTGCTTATCCGGTTTTCAGGAGATTCGTTGACAGTCCTTAATCACGATTATACGAACATCAAAGTAATAGGAGAGGCTCGCATAGCGTCGTTCTTTCACCAAGGGAGTGGAGTGTTCGATGCATCGGAACTCCAAGCAGTGGCCGTTCTAACCAACAACAACAGCCTGAATAGTTTGTACGTGTATCCCATAAATTACTTGTTCGCCAAACTCACGAACAAAGGGAATACCTATTACAAAGGTTCGCCAGAAAACATAGATACAGACATCTCCAGCAGTGGAGAACTCTTACCGTATTGATTAAATCGGCGTTTTAGAAAGCTGCTGATGGATTTCATTCACCTGCATCATTGCTGCACTGCCGTACCATGGATGCAGTTCCATTTCTAACCGACCAGCTCGAATGGCAGGATCAGTAGCTGTTAATTCTCTCGCTTCTTCAATGGTTTCCACCGCGAAGATGTAAATACCTCGTAATTCTCCGTTGTCCAGAAAAGGGCCAGCTACCGCTAATTTTCCATCGTCAGCCAAGCGGGTAATGTTCGCCATGTGAGCGTCTTGTAATCGTGCTGCCGTCTCTGCATCTTGATCCCTGTTCGGGCCTGCTTTCAAAAAAGCCATGACATACCTGCGCATGCCGTATTCATCGGCGCCTAGCTCTTTAGCCAGAGAAGGGTCGAATGAAATGATATCATCGCTGTCAATAGTAGGCTCAGGTAATTCAGAAGAGCATCCGCAGATGAGTAAAGCACAAAAGAGGAATGAAAGAGTTGATCTCATGGTTACTGTATTTAGCGTTGCAAGGTAGGGTATGTTCATAAAACAAAGAGGCGATCATCGCTATGATCGCCTCTTTCGGACTCTAGTAGGTAACCATTGAGAGAGTAGGTTAGCCAAGAATAGGCATGACGCCTAAATACATTAACAGAACAAATCTACAGGCTATAAACACGCTGCGCATCACCCTAAAGGATGATTTTGAATTTTTCTCACAGAATTCGTCGAGCATAAACTCTGATTTGTCGGAAAAAACGCACAGCTGCGTCTAATAATTCTGATAGCTAGCTAACTTTTTCGCCCACATCAACGTACAAGAAACAAGACTGCCTAACATACAGTCCTTCATCCTACCTGAAAACAATCTTACTATCTGACTCAGCAGAACTTTAACCTAACCTAACGCTGATGAAGAACCTGTACCTAATCCTTATCGTTTGCCTTGGGAGCACAGCTTCCTTTGGACAAACACGTGTGACCACTGATCTTCTGAACCTTTACACGTTCCAAGAAGGCAGCGGTTCGTTTGTACATGATGTTTCTTCAACAGGAGAACCAGTCATTCTTCGGATTCATCAAGACGAGAATACGTCATGGTTACCAGAAGGTGGACTCCAATTGACGGGGCCAACCCTTATTCGGTCGTTAGCGAACCCAGAAAATTTTCATATCGCAGCAGTGGCAAGCAACGAGTTATCACTCGAGGCGTGGGTCATTGCGTCCAATTCAGTGCAAGAGGGACCCGCACGAATCGTTACGGTTTCGTCAGGTTCATCAGATAGAAATGCCACATTGGGACAGTCTTCTGACGATGTAATAGCACGGCTGAGAACCACTGAAACATCTACAAATGGAACCCCAGAACTCAACGCTTCTGGTGCCATCAATGAACAGTTGCAACACATTGTTTACACTCGTCAAGCCAACGGAAATGAAGTCATTTACATCGATGGCGAAATCCATACCTCAGGTGTGCGCGCTGGAGATTTTTCGAATTGGAACAGTAGCTACCATCTAGCTCTAGGAAACGAAATAGGGTCAGATCGACCTTGGTTGGGTACTTACAAGCTGGTTGCCACTTATGGCAGAGCGCTTGAAGCGGAAGAAGTTCAGTTGAATTTCCTTGCGGGTCCTAATCAACCAGGTGCAACTCCTGCAAGCGAACTGTGTGCAACGCCTATTTGTCAAATTTCAGGCTTCGGCGCAGCAGAACGTACCCTATGGATTCCAAATTTACCGAACGACATGCACCTTCTTTTCGAGTTTGATGAAGAAGGAGGGCACTTTGATGTCTTCGAAGACGGAACAGCCCACATGTATGGTAACCACGTCAACATGGAAGACGAAAATGCAGGTTTTTACATGGATTTCTGGTTCACCGGAAAAATGAACTGGGAAGAGTGGTCGGCATTGGGACGAAGCTGGAAAGGAGCCGATGGTATCGTCGGTGATTTGTACGAAACATGGGATTACTTCATCATGGACCCAGATCAGGGCAATGTATTAATCGGAACAGGAAATTTAGAAGGAAGTGTACTTAACTGTACACACCGTCCGTCAGACTATACCTATGGATTGCAAGTTGGCTTAGCTGCCAATGACCAAAACGCAGAGCCCGGGTTGTCTTGCTGGTTCGATTACAGCGGAACCGTTAGTGGTGAAGAGTTAAGTGGCAACGGAGATATTAACCTTGAAGGTTCGTGTGAAGATGTTCCAGTGCTGAACTGCGCGGTGGATGTAGAATTCGATTGCATTTCGGTTTCACTTGATCCAGAGGTAACTGGCGTTCCTGTGATTTATTGCGAAGAAGAATACACGCTCAGTTTCGAAGACAATTACCTGAGCGAGGAATGTCCAATTCACTTGGTTCGAACATGGACAGCAACAGCCTCTGATGGAAGCACAGCAACGTGTGAACAGACCATTTTAGTAGACGACAATGAAGCGCCATTCATTTCAGGTGTTCCTGCGGTACTTGAAGCATGCGATCTAACCGCGTTAACCTTCGATGTCACCGACAATTGCGATGAAAACCCAACGGTGACCGTTGATTATGAGTTTGATGAGCAAGAAGCTGGCGAAGACTGCAACGAACAACTGAGAACCCAAACCATGGGCGGGTGGGGTTCGACCCCTAATGGGAACAACCCAGGAATGTATTTGCAGAACAACTTCGCGACAGCATTTCCCAATGGAATTAACATCGGTTGTGAAAATACGTTGACCTTAACGTCAGCTCAGGCAGTACAAGATTTTCTGCCGAGTGGCTCTACTCCGACGTTGTTGCCTAATGGAGCAATGGTAGACCCAGGTGGAAGTTATACCAACGTTTTAGCCGGACAATTAATGGCCGCTACGATTAGCCTTGGGTTTGACAATGCGATTCCTTCTTTTGGCGAATCTGATTTCGCCCTAGGAGAACTCTTTATACAAACGGGTGAATTCCAAGGATGGACTGTTGCACAAATTGTTGAAGAAGGGAATGCTCTAATTGGTGGGTGCGCCTCAGATTTTACCGCTTCTCAATTGAACAATGTGCTTTCCGGAATAAACGAATCGTATGTTGATGGAGAACAAAATTCTGGCTTTTTAGGATGCTCTGAACAAACAGAATGCGGCGTTTCCATTACCGCTATCATTACGGCTGAAGATGCTTGTGGAAATGCAGCACAAGAAGAACTGACAGTATTTGTTGAAGACAATGAAGCACCTATTATTACAGTTGTCCCGGAGAACATTACGGTGAATTGCAATGAGATTCCAGAGCCTTCCATTGACTTCGAAGACGGATGTTTTTCTGAATTGGTTGAACTAGCTGTTTCAGATGAACTCTTCTCAGGAGCTTGTTTGCCAACCATACAGCGAACGTATACACTAGTAGACCCGTGTGGAAACACAGCTACACACATTCAGTACATTACGGTTATTGACGAGGAAGCTCCTGTTTTTGTGGAAACTCCAGAAGACTTGGTGTTAGCATGTGGTGAACCTATTCCTGCATTTTCGCCAGAGGCAACAGACAATTGCAGTGAGGTTTCAATCACGCTTAGTGAAGATGAAACTCCACTTGACTGCGGTTCCATCGTTACCAGAACATGGACGGCCATTGATGAGTGCGGCAACGCCACTTCAGTGACGCAGCAAATTGTCTTTACAGATACAGAAGGGCCTTATGCTGTTTCGAACCTCGAAGACATGGACGTATCATGCGATGCCATTCCTCCAACGGAAGATGTTGAATTTGCTGATGCTTGCGGAGAGGTAGTCGAAGTCACTTCATCCGAAGAGCAAGTAGGAGAAGGGTGTACGTATGAAATTACGAGAACATTTGAAGCCGTGGACGCATGTGGAAACACCACCGTGCTCACGCAAGTATTAACTGTAACAGATACTGAAGCGCCTGTTTTTGTGTCGGTACCAGAAGATATCGTGTTGGAGTGTGGGGCGTCTGGTCCAGACTCAGAACCGGTAGTTCAGGATCTGTGCAGTTCTTTTGCCGTAATCTATGACGAAGTAGTTTCGGAAGAAGAAGGAACATGTGCCCAAGTTACGCGCACATGGACCGCTGTAGACGCTTGTGGAAATGAAAGCCAGGCGCAACAAATCGTCACATTCATTGATACCGAAGCACCTGTTTTGGTGGGCATTCCAGAAAGTGGAAGTGCGTCGTGCAACGACTTGGATGAAGCTCCTGTGGTTACGGCGAACGATAACTGCGACGCTAACGTGCCAGTCTTCCTCGATGAACAGATTGAGACCAGTGATTGTCAAATTACCGTCACCAGAACTTGGACAGCAACAGACCTATGTGGAAATATAGCCACGGCAGAACAACTGTTGGTGCTTATTGATGAGACAGCGCCAAGCATTACCGGCGTTCCGAATGTGACCGTTGAATGCAATGAATTGCAAACGGCTGAATTAATCGTTGTAGAAGACGATTGCCAATTTGCAGTAAACTTGACGTGTGTAGACGAAGTAATCTCAGGCGATGCGAACGGTTGCAACCAAGAACTAGAACGTACCTGGATTGCCCAAGATGCCTGTGGAAATGAAGCCACCTTCGTTCAACTCATCACGGTGATTGATGAAATAGGACCTTCGTTCACCTTTGTCCCAGAAAACATTGTTCTTTCATGCGTAGACGCCGTACCAAGCGAAAATGCATTGGCTGAAGACGCTTGTTCTCAAGCCAACGTGACCTTAGCAGAAACCTGGTCAGAAGGAACTTGTGGTAACCTTGTTACACGTGTGTGGACGGCCACAGATGGATGTGGAAACGTTTCTATAGCGCAGCAAGTGGTGGAGTTCTTGGACCAACAAGCGCCAGAAATAGTAGGAAATTTCGAATCACTAGAAGTAGATTGTGCCGAAGCGCTTCCTGCCATTCCAGCGGTCGAAGTGGTTGACAATTGTGCCAACGCGGTGGATCTCGTTTATTCGGAAAATACCATTGAAGGCAATTGTCCTTCGAACTACTCACTTGTTCGCACATGGGTAGCTTCCGATGCATGTGGAAATCAAGCTGTGGCAACACAAACAATCGAAGTGTCTGATACGACGCCTCCTGTATTCGATTTCGCACCGGAAGACATTACTGCCGAGTGTGGTACCATTCCAACGCCGCCAGTGCTGACTGCTAGTGACAATTGCAGCGCCGTTTCAATCACGTACGATGAATCGTTTGATGCCGGCGGTTGTCCGAACATCTACCGCACATGGACTGTAACAGATGCTTGTGGAAATGCTACGGAATTCGTGCAAACGGTGTTCATTGAAGATACAGAACCACCGTTGTTGATTGGTGTGCCTGAAAACATTGAAGTGGATTGCAATTCCATCCCTGAAATGCCTGAGCCTGAAGTAAGTGACAACTGTGATCAGGATGTTGCCTTGACGGTAAATCAGAGTATTGTGGGGAGTGGATGTGACTCCACCATCATCCGTACCTGGATTGCGTCTGACGCTTGCGGAAACACCACCATTGCTTCACAGTCAATCTTAGTGGAAGATACCGAGGCGCCTGTTTTTGTGAACGCGCCAACAGAAATGACGGTAGAGTGCGATGCGTTGGACGGATTGCCTTTCCCGGAAGTTTTTGATGACTGCGGAAACACCGTGAATATCACTTTCGAGGATGTGCCATTGGGCGAAGGATGCAGCTATGACGTTGAACGTACATACACGGCTACTGACCTTTGCGGACAATCGGCAACGGCAACCATGATCATACATGTGGTTGATACCACTCCGCCAGTGATTTCTGGAGTAGGGCCGAATACCTTTGTGAATTGCGACCAAATTCCAGCAGTGAATGACGCCGTTGCCTTCGATAGTTGTGGGGGCGAAGTGCCGGTGACTGTTCAAGATACGCAGATTGGCGAAGGGTGTAGCTACATCATTAGCAGAACGTATTTTGCGGAAGATGCGTGTGAAAACATCACGGCATTGACCCAATTGCTTTACGTTGAAGATGCCTCTGGTCCGTCGTTGTTAGGAGTTCCAGAAGACGTAGTGGTAGATTGCGATGAAGCAGTTCCAGCGGTGGCCAATGTTGGTGCCCTTGACAACTGTGATGACAACATTTCGGTGAATTTTGCCGAGTTGATTGAAACAACAGATTGCTCAACTATTTACACGCGCATTTGGACTGCAGCAGACAACTGTGGCAACCAGTCAACCGCTACGCAGCAAGTCATTCAAACCGATTTGACAGCGCCAGCTTTGATCAACGTACCAGACAATGTAGAAACAACGTGCGATGCCATTCCTGAGCTGCAAATGCCAATGGCGTTGGATGCTTGCGACGACAACGTGGTCATTTCATTCGACGAGGAGGTGATCCCAGGTGCTTGCCCGTATGAAATCAGAAGAACCTTTGTGGCAACCGATGCCTGCGGAAACGAGAGCATTGCGGTACAGCAGATTTTCGTCCTAGATGAAATAGCTCCTGTATTCGTCAATTTCCCGGAAGACCTGGTGATTACCTGTGACGAATTAGTTGAAGCGCCTGATGTACAAGCCACAGATGATTGTACAGATCCATTCGTTTACTTAGAAGAAACGTGGTCAGCACTTGAGTGCGGACAATTACTAAATAGAACGTGGACAGCAGTAGATGACTGTGGGAATGTGACTTCGCAAACGCAGCAAATTCAACTGATCGACAATGAAGCGCCGGTTTTCACCGAGGTGCCATCTGATTTGGTGGTGAGCTGCATTGAAGTGCCAGCATTTGAAATGTTGCCTTTCTACGATGCGTGTGGTGTTAGTTTCTCCAACATGGAGGAAGTACTGACAGAAGGCGATTGTCCGACCGAATACAGTTTAGAGCGTATTTGGACCATTATGGATGCTTGCGGACAAACCACGCAGTTTGTGCAGGTGATCGATGTAGTAGATAACATTGCTCCATTGCTAATGAATGTTCCAGAAGACGTAACGGTTGACTGTACTGATATTCCTGAAGTGCCAGAAGTAACCGCTTACGATGGATGTGGAGAGGATGTAGAAGTGAATTTCGCTGAAGAAATCATCTTCACCAATGAAGGAGACGACGGGTGTTTCATAGACAACGCGTCAAACCTAAGCGGTTCCATTGCGCTGTGGTTACCAGGTCT
>JAQWQB010000078.1 GCA_029245065.1 Flavobacteriales bacterium
TCTATTGTTTCATATACCGTTTGAGGTTTATTCATTGATAGGTTAGGTGATTTTTTTTGTTGATGTCCTTGATCTTTTTGTTGTTGACCTGTTTTCTTGCGAGTACTAAAGACATTCGATAAAGGATGCTTAGTGATTTCATTTGCATTCGTTGTTGCAGATGGTTCAATCAAGGGATCTAGGACTGTCTCGATTGGTAGTGTTTCCATTAGTTCATCAACAGAAGAAAACTCTTTGGTAATGAGATTGTTGTTCACACTATTGCTTGAATTATCAGCTCCGTCATAGTCTTTTGCTATTTCAATAGTTTCAACAGTATAATTTTCCTCTGAAGTGTCTTTGTTTTGGCTTAATAAAAATAGCCCGATAGCCGTTCCCAATGCAACAGTCACGGAAGCAATAGTAATGAATGTAAACGTGCCTTTGCCGCCCACTGACGATGCAGATATATTTGTTGCTCCGAGTTTATCCTCAATCTTATTCCATAATTGCTGATCTTGTTCCGGAACATTTTCACCTCGAAATCTACTTACTCTATTTTTCAAGAGCTCTTCCCAATTTTCCATCATCTTGCTTTTCGTTTAGATTTCCAATCATTTCCTTCCATTTCGAAACGTTCTTTTACCCATCTTTTAGCCCTCGATAATCGTTGGCGAGATAGTTCTGCTGAAATGCCTAGCATTCCGGAAATTTCATTGTGATCAAATCCATCTACGATGTAAAGGTTTAATATGGTGTAGAGACTTTCAGGCATGGTCTTGAGGACTGAAATTAAATCATCCAACGCTAAGGATTCTAGCGCATTTGGTTGAATAGAAATATCGATGTTGGTTGAGCCATTGACCGTCCTACAACGTTTATGTCCTTCATTGATAGCTGTATTAATTGCGATCCTGCATGCCCAAGTAACCAAGCTACTCTTGTTCGGGTTAAAAAACGTGATGTTTTTGAAAATACGGAGAAATACTTCTTGAAGCACATCTTGTACGTCCTCTTCATTCCATGTATATCGTCTTACTACTCCGCGTAGAGTAGGGGTCAAACTTTTAAATAACACTAACTGCGAATTACGATCGCCCTCCATACAACCTTTTATATAGTTGCCTTCATCTTGCTTCTGTAATTCAGGGTTCCGATGAAAAGTTTTTACAGCATCTTTTGTATTTAACATGGAGAAATCCCAATGTAAAGCCAAAACCCTCCTCCAACGGAGCCCTCAGATGTGTAGAACTCATTTGTTGATAACAGATCTTCCAAGATTTGCCCGTCACCGCACAAATAAGTGACCGATACACTAAATGAAGTGGTTCCAAGAGGCAATATGTAAGTAGCTTCTACATCTTCATTATCAACAATCAAAGAGCATGGGCCTGAAAGAAATTGTGGTTCTGTTGTAACCCAAATTTGGGTTGATTCAGCCACCATATTTGACGGGAAAGTGAGGGTGATTTCTTCTCCAACAGGGTTGCCTGTTGCAGTACTTGAGTTGGCAGTGTACCCTTCAAAATCAGTGACAAACACAGTGTATATTTCATTGGCCAAATTCGGTACGCTTTGGGAGGTACCTATGAGTGTCTCATCATCATTGAACCACTCGAATGTATAAGGGGGGGTCCCCCCAGTTACGGTCACAGACACTTCATCAATTCCAGCACCAAAACCCTCGTTGTCACATGAAGTGATAACTAACGCTAATGTGTTATTATTTGACGAATAACATTCAGTTAGCGGAACATCGTCGCATCCTTCGAGACTATACATTGTAGCACAAATAGTTTCGTAGGAATCATTCCAAATAAGCCCACCAGTAATTGTGCTGGATGGAATCAAAACATCATCTACATACCACTCCCATATTCCATTGGCACCATTTTCAGTAATGATCTCGCAAGTGGTGATGCCATCAATTTCTGTGACAGAAATGGTGAATTCACAAGAAGTTGTTGAGTAGATAATTTCTGGTTCCTCAATGATCTGTGTTACCTTTTCAGATTCATAGTCAGTCTTGTTGCAAGAATTAAGCAGCAGCATCAAGGATGCCGCTGCTGTTAGAACCAAAATTTTGATGCTACACATGTCTTTTATTTGAATTTGGTTGAAGAAATTAATGGATGATCAATTTTTTTGTAGCCCATTCATTACCTCTAAGAAGTTTGATAAAATAGATACCAGGAGAAAGTCCTTCAAGCTGCATGGTCATTTGAGTATTTTCAACGTTCAAGTTAGAAATACCAGATTCAATTTGTGTTCCTGAAAGCGTGTATATTTCTACAGCATATTCATTTGAAAGAATGTCTCTATTTGCCGAGTCCCATTGTAAACGAACTTCTCCATTTGTTGTTGGGTTTGGAAAGACTTGAAGGCTCTTACTCCATGAAGCGATAGGGTCCACATTTGAAGCACCCATTCCCATAACATTAATGGTAAAGCCTGTAGTTATTCCTTGATACATTCCAAAGTCATCTATTGCAATCGATTCGCAGTAGGTTGAACTGCAATCATCTTCGTCACTGCTCACAGTAATACAAAAGTCGTAAGGGCCGTTTCCTTCATAGGTGTGAGAACCCTCAGTCGTCGGGGCAGACTCATCTCCAAAATCAAAAACATAATTGTATTCCGAATCAAAATCGTATATCCAAACCCATAGTTCGTTTGGGAGAAGGTTTCCTCCCGCATCCCAAGCCTGCATCACTTCATAATTAATATCACAAGGAACATCTCCGCCGCAGCCGCCAGCATCAACAAATGCCACGATTTCATAGGAAGCTTCTACATCTCCACTCCAAGCGAGAAAAAGAGTATCCAACAGGTAGCACATTTCAGGGTCATCATTACACAATTCTGTGATGCAATTCAATAATTCTCCAAAATCAAGGCCGTCTAGCCAAGGGAAAGAATTACCAGAAGAATGACATTCTGTTAATGGCAATGCAGTACAACCCTCTAGACTATACATTGTAACACAAATGGTTTCATATGAGTTATTCCAAATGAGTCCGCCTGTCTCTGTGCTGGGCGGAACCAATTCGCCATCAACATACCACTCATATATTCCATTTGCACCAGAATCAGTGACAACTTCGAATGTAGAACCGTCATCCGTTTCGGTCACCTCTAGGCTGAAGCCACAATCATCAGTGATTTCTATACAATCACAAGCTTCATTAATGATTCCCCATCCATCTTGACACGGCATGCCCACATCTCCCATTAATTCCGGACAATCCCATGACAGAGGATTACCGTCACAACCAACATCTGTAACCCAATACCCATCAATGTATTCACCATCGTTACTCGCGAACATCATGGTCCAAAAATTATTTTCACCATCACACTCCCACGAGGCAGTTACTATCATGGGGTCTAGATTATTTGGTACGGCATAATTTACAGTTAAAGTATTTCCCGGCTGCACTACGATTGACTCCTCTGCATCGAAAATGTTTAATGGTAAAGATGAGAGCGTGATTGTTACCTCTTCTTCCACGGACGGAAGCGGCACAAATTCGAGAGTGATGTTTCCATCCTGAGCGAACCCCAGAATAATGGTAAACATATAAGTGAGGGTAGAGATGAAATTTTTCATAAGGTATAATTTTTTGAATATTTAATTGTTCTACTGCAATGATTCAATTCCTGGCCTTTAATTGCATCGTTTATCTTCTTATACAAGCTAAAAGTATCATGTGTGACAAATTCATCTTTGAGTTTGTTAAACCAATGGTTAATACATGATGAAAACTACACTTTATGTGTTCTCCTTCAAGATGTTATGGTAAATATTGAGGCGAAGAAATATGTTTTAGAAGAGCAGTTCGAAGAATTGAGTTTTGCAGCAATTGCTGAGAGACGTTGATTTATATGCTCAGAGGTACTCTTTCGTCCAGCTTTTAATGTGCAGTCAGTAGAGATGATTTATTAAGTTGTCTTATTTGCTCTGTCTCACTGAATGGCTCATCTTCTAATTGAGTTGGCAGGGTTAGAAGCGGTTGTTGCAGAGGACGTCGTAACCTAAATTCTTTTTCCAGGTCCAAATAGCATGAATTGTGTTCATCTTTCACTCACCGGGGTAACTATTTTCGCGAGAGAATCCTCTGCGCGGCATAATTTGAAGAATTTTACTCTACTTTACAGAATCAAAATTCGTACTATGAGATTATTATTGACTGGTCTGGTGTTCCTCCTAAATACAGTTGTAGTTGGACAAGCAAAAAATGAGGTTCCCAAAAGAACAAGTACCCCGCGCAGTAATGAGGGAAATCAAATTGAAAAAAAGCTGTCTTCACCACTAAAAGTTTTCGTGCTCGCTGGTCAATCTAATATGCAAGGACATGGCAAGATCTACGATGGTTCGACAGGTGCTTTAGGAGTGCTCATAGCATCATTTATGCCTATGTGCGACGGAACAGAAATGTGTGATTTTACTTTTGAAATGGCCGATTCCTATGGCGATGGATGGAATGGCTGGGAATATGACTTTGTGCAAAACGGAGTAGTGATGGCAACCGAAACCTTAGATGGAGGATCAGAAGGAACGGTAATGGTATCGCTTCAAGATGGCATCACCTGCGACATCGTTGTGAATACTGCTGGTGCATACGGTTCTGAAGTCTCGTGGGTGTTGATCAGTCCAATGGGTGTAGAAGTGGCGTCCATGACAGGAGCAAATGAAGATTACCCTTCGCCGAATACGTTGTTAGATGTAATGGAAAATGACGATGAAGGACTTTGGCCTCCTTTTCAAACAGACGGAGAATGGGATGTCTTAGAGAATGCTTACCTGTACTTCGAAAACGGCCAAGGAACCATCATTCATGATCATGTTTCTGTTTCCCAAGGTGCCAATCCTGAGTTGATTGGACCAGAATTAATGTTCGCCCACCAATTGGATGCATATTATGAAGACCCAATCCTCATTATCAAAACAGCATGGGGCGGACTGAGTTTGGCAGAAGATTTCCGCCCTCCTTCAGCAGGAGGAACAACAGGGCCGTATTACAATGAAATGCTTGAAATGGTAGAGTATGTCACAAATAATATCGCTACTGAATTCCCAGACCTTGGTGATGTAGAATTTGAATTGAGCGGCTTCGCATGGTTTCAAGGGTGGAATGATGCTGCGTCAGACGATTTCCTGAATGAATATGAAAGCAACCTCCATCATTTGGTGAATGATATACGTAATGACTTGGCGATGCCAACCCTTCCTGTTGTAATTGCCAGCTCAGGACAAGGTGGGTATGAAAACCATACTGGATGGACACAAGACATTCAAGAAATAGTAGCGGTGGCCCAAGAAAATGTGGGCTGTGATGACGAACAATATGGAGGAACAGTTGGCTTTGTAAATACGAAACCCTTCTTTATGCCTACTTCAGAATCTCCAGATGACGCAGGTTTTCACTTTCATAACAATGCCCGCACATTCTTAAATGTGGGAAAATCAATTGGTGACGAAATGATTCTGGCCATTAATAATATGGCTTTTTGCGAAGGCTTTACATCGATTCCAAATGAAGAAAGGAACGCATCTGGTATCTCGGTTTTTCCCAACCCAACGTCAACCAAGTTGACCATAGATTTGGGAGAATGGAGTGGCGTGAGAAGCACTGTAAAAATGTATGACTTGTCTGGTAAACTCGTGCTTGAACAGCAACTGAATTCCACTCATGAAGTTGACGTTTCTACTTTTGCCAAAGGGATGTACATTATTGAAATTGAAACGAATGACCAGGTGGTTAGAAGTCAATTTGTTGTTGATTAACCTTCGATATTCATGTTCTAAAAAACCCTCCAACACTGGAGGGTTTTTTTATGTTTCATTATTTCGTCCTGAAGTTATTCTCCCAGTTGAGCCATGACCTGTCTAAACTCAGTAAGGCTCGCTTTCTTATAGGAGGTCTTCGCCCTGCCATATTTACTCACTTTAGACTGCCCAAGCATGATATCACCGTCTTCAACGTAGTACGCAATTACCGTGATGGATTCCTTGGGAACGTTATTCACTTCTGCAAAATTACCATTGTGATTTGCCCGTAAAACACTTTTTCGATCATCAAAAACGAGGTAAACTTTGGCGTCTTCATGTCCGCCAACAGAGACCATGATATCTTGCTTCTGACTTTTTGGAATGTCGTAGAACCGATCGCAGTTAATCCAGCCGGTTTGTGCTAAACGAAATGCGTAAGCATTCAAGTCCGCGGAGTTGAGCAGGTTCGCTTCAGTTAATTTAGCGTAGTGTACATCCCGAATCTCGTCACACTTTTCCCTCCAAGCCTCAATTGACTCATCATATTTCACTTGAATTTCTATGTTCTGGAAATCGAATTTTTCGCGTTCACGGGGAATGATAACTTGTTCATAGTGCTTTTTACATGACGCTGTTTCAATCTCCCAGCGCCCAACCGCTTTCTCATATTGTTCAAGCTTCGCTGGATAAGCAAGAGAATCATTAACGTAATTCTCATAGGCACGTTCATACCGCTCCATCCGAGGATCTACCGTTTCAACAATTGGTTCCAATCGTTGCCTGCGCTTTTTCTTGAATTGCCACCATTTGTAGTTGATTTTCTCTGGCTTCTCGAGTGCTTCGGGATAAACGGGCTTCATAGGTGTCGGCACACTTGCTGGCTTTTTGGGAAGTTTCAGCAGCGATTTCGGTTCTTTCCATTCCAGTTTTGCGGGATAAGGAGGGGGAAGAGGTAAGTTTGGAACGGCCGTGGTTACAATGGGTTGAGAGGTGTTACTCCAATCACTGCCGTCTGATGAAACGAATAAGGTCATCCCCGGTTGAAGCATGCCGCTAGGGATAGCTACTTCCATAGGACTCTCCTCATCTATGCTCAAAGGATTTCCGAATTCATCTTTCAAACCAATATAGAGCATTCCTCCACTTTCCAACACTTCTCCATCGCATACAGTGCTGAGGTTTTCTGCTAAGAAATCAGCTGCTGAGAGTGCCTCGGTGAGCTCCATTTCTGCATGTCCGTTGAAAGTTGAACCGTCTGCGTTCAAGAGGGCGTTTGCGGGAATCAGGAAATGAGTTCCCCTATTGGATATGATGTGATTTGACTCATTGGCATTGAATCGATAATCATATTCGGTTTCGAGGGTCAAGACCTCATTCAACTCTTCAGCAGAATGAAATTCGTGGAGTGTGACAATGATTTCAACACGGCGGTTAGCTTGATGTGATTGCGCATTGTCTTCTTGCTTCAGAAGTGCAAATTTGCCGTACGACTTGCTAGCGATGTCGTGCGCTGAGAAACCAATGTCGACCAATAGGTCTTTGGTTGTTTCCCCCCTTCGTTGGCTTAGTTTTAGGTTGTACTCGTCGCCTCCGAACGTGTCGGTATGACCGTGTATTTCAATGCTGACATTTTCAGCGTCTTGAAACGGACTGATAAATTCGCACAGCCGGTCTTGTTCTTCAGGGTCTAGTTCATGCACATCGCTGTCGAAATAAACGATGAGTTTTGTGGGGACTTCGTTGGCACGAAGTGGGTTAAAGGAAAATAATAAAAACAGGTAGAAAAGTGGTAGAGTGCATCTCATAAGAGTTACACTTGTTTTCATACTTCGGTTTTTAATTTAGGACGGGCTGGTTCCGGAATTCACACGTCCTTGCAGGTTCAAAAAAACTCAACGTGAAAAAGAATGTGTTATTGCCTTTCCCAAAGTGTTCCTGATGCATACCGAACTTCCAATGCCGCTTTTTCAGACTTCATGATCAATTCCAGTAACTTCAATTGAGCAGATATGTAGCTCATTTCTCTGGAGTTAACTAAGAAAAGTGAGCTTTCTCCAGCATTGAACAATCTCCGTTCTCCTTCCAACAGCCCTAAGTAGTCTTGAACTGTTTGTGTGTACAGAGTGATCAACGAGGTGTTCGTATTCCAGTCATTGATGGCCGTTCGCACCTTGTAAACCAACGAGGCTTGCTTCATATCCATGTTGAGCGATGTGTCTTCAATTTTGATGCGAGCCATTTCCAATGATGCTCGTTCTTTTCGAAGAAACAACGGCATTTCCAATTCAATTCCCCAGGTGTAATTGGTGAGCTGAGGTGTTTGAATTTCGGGGCTATTTTCAGCCAAGGAATTGTATTTGATGTTCGCTACCGGCTTCAGTTGTTCGCGTTTCCATCGCTTATCGATTTCCAATTGATCTAGTTTAAGTTCGTACAACACCAATTCGGGGTGGGTTGCCATCAATTGTTCGATTTCAGATAGCATTTCCATGCTTGGAGCTCGGGTTGGATCGTCTAAGTCAACGGAAGGAATGGTGTTGGGGTCCAGCTCCAATGGCACATACCCTTCGGCCCACAAATAGACCTGCAAAAAAGCAGATTGATTTTGGAAATTCAGTTGTGATTGCTCGAAAAGGAGCCTTCTATTCTGCACTTGAATTCCTGCTTCCAGGGTATCAATAAATGGACGTTCGCCTAATTCAGCGCTTCGTTTTACTCCGTCAAAACGAGCTTCACTTGCACTCAATGCGTCTTGGTAGACCTCAACCAGTCCGTAAGCCATGTACCATTCCCAATAAGCCTTACCAGCATTGTAAATGAGTTCATTCATCATTGCTTGCTGCTCTGCTTCTGTACTTTCCTGAAATAGTTGCGCCTTTCTCAAATCTGCTCTTCGCTGATCAATGAATAGGCCTTGACCAACTGGGATGCTGATGCCGGCGTGCCAAAGGCCAAGATCAGGCACGTTGTTCTCTGGGTTCAAGAAAACACCTTCATTCACATCGTAACCTGCTCCTAGTTCTATTCCAAACCACGTTGGGATCTTTAATCCACCATCAATGAGGCTGTAGTACTGTTTGCCGTCGAAGTATTTTTGACCAATATCACCTTCAATCTTCGGGTCAAAAGCACCCCTGGATTTTTGCACTTCCGCGTCTCCAAATTCACGTTTAAGTTGACCCTGTCTAGCAACGGGGTGTTCCGAGATGACAATTTCGAAGAAACGATCTAAGCTCAGTTTTTCACTGGTACGCTGCGCCGTTTGAGCCATTCCGTGAACGGAAGTTCCAAGCAACAGAATAAGTACAGCAAAAAGGCTGTTCAATGAGTTGTTAGCAGTCATGATTATTTCTTGTCAGCTTTCTTAGTTTCGTCTTGAGATGCCTTGTAGTAATCAGCCGGGAAGCCGTTGATCTGACGCCATAGTTCGTACCAAATTGGCACATCTTTCAGCATCGATAAGTTGTTTGTGCCGGCACCAACTCGAAGTGCTTCGGGCCATTCATGATCGTTGGGGTCAGGTGCTACTAGAACACGGTATTTGCCATTTTCAGAGATGAAATTATCAATTGCGAAAATCTTTCCACCATAGGTGCCGTAACTCGTAGAAGGCCACCCAGAGAAAACAATGGCAGGCCATCCGTCGAACTGTATTCGAACATCCTGATCTCGTTCTAGCAATGGCAGATCCAATGGTTTTACGTACATCTCTACCGCCAACTGATAGTCTGAAGGCATGATGGTCACAATCGGGGTTCCTTCTTTTATGGTTTCACCAATTCCGCTTTGTAGCGCCTTTGTAATGAAGCCATCTTGAGGAGCGGTGATGTAATACATTCCAAGTCGAATGGAGTAATTCATGAATTGGTTCTGCAATTTTGTCACCACGGCCTCGGCGTCATACATTGAAGACATAGCAGTAAATTTTTCCGATTCTGCCTTGGCAATGTCTTTCTGGTATTGAGCACGAATGGAACTGAGCTCAACCTCTGCATTGATGACTTCATTCTGACTGGTCAGTAACTTGTTTTCAGCACTAATCATTTTGGCTTGCGCGGCTTGAACTTTATTTCGCCGTTCTTCCAATTTGGTAAGTGAAATGAGTCCGCCGTCGTCAAAGAGACTTTGTGCTCTGACAAGCTGGTCGTCTGCAATTTTCGCATCAATTTTTGACGCTTCGAAATCAATGCTGTCGCTGGTAACTTTTAAGTAAGCCTGTTTCAGCTTGTTCTGAGTTTGTCTAAACTTCAGATCACTTGTTCGTTGCAACGCGTCGATTTGAAAGTCAAGCTGCTTCACTTTTTCCATGTAAGAGTCAACGGCCATTTCTTTCGCTTGAACTTGCTCTTGAGTTCTTTCTAAGAGGTTCGGGTCGAAGTATTCGTCTTTGATCTCACTTATAAATAGGATAGTATCCCCTTGATTCACACGATCGCCTTCTTGTACGAACCACTCTTCAATTCTTCCGCCAATTACAGATTGAATGGTCTGCGGACGTTGATTTGGCTTCAAAGTAGTTACAGCACCTTGCGATCGGATATTCTGCGTCCAAGGAAGGAAAACAAAACCGATGAAAAAGAACAGTCCGCCCCAAAGTAACCGAATAAGCACTTTGCCTGATTTTCTTGATTCCACCAAAGAGAGCGACTTAAAGCTCTTGCTCTGAATGTTCCCAGAAATACTGTTGTTAGATATATTAAGCATGGTTATTCTATTTTGAAGGTAGGTGACGTTTAACTTCGGCGTAGCTGCCTATTCGGTCAATTTTTCCTGCTTTCAGAAGCAGTACCTGATCAGATTTTTCCGCCAAGTATTCATTGGATGACACAGAAATGATGGTCCATCCATGTTCCTTATTGGTGAAGAAATCAATCAGTATCGGATCGCCACCTAGCAGTTCGAACGGGTTTTCAAGTAAAAGTAATTTCGGCCTGTCAGCAATGGCTCTGGCCAGCAACAATCGCTGAGCAGTTCTGCCTGGTAGCCTCTTTCCGAGGGGGTCTATTTGGGTGTTGTACCCTTCGTCTTGGTCCCGAATGAAATCACCTAAACCGACACTTTCAATGGCCCATTGCACATTGTCAAATGTAACAGCTGGTCTGCCAAGTGTGATGTTCTCGAGGATTGAGGCTTGAAATAATTCGTCTGAATGGAGGCATTCGCCAATAACAGAGCGAAGTGAATTGGTTTCAATGTTACCAATGGTGAAACCGTTGAACGATACGGCTCCTTCTTCCGCATTGTACAAACCGGCGATGAGGTGAAGCAGTGTGCTTTTTCCAGAGCTGCCTTCGCCCATGATAGTCATGCTTTGTCCTGACTTTAAATCGAACGACACCTGATCTAGTGTTTTTACTTTGTTTTCCGGATAGCTAAAATTGATGTCTTTAAGGCACAAATCAATTCCATTTCCCTCGCATTTGGAGAGCAAGTCGATTCCGCTGTGATCTTCCAATTCCAAGTCAGTAACCTGACCAATTTTCTCCAATGAAGTGAGGATGTCGTAGATGGTTTCCAAACTCTGAACGAGTTTTTCTACGGAGTTGATCACCAAAAGGATGATGATTTCTGCCGCAACGAATTGACCAATGTTCATGACCTGCTCCATGACCAAAACACCTCCAATAGCAAGTAACCCCGTGGCTACAAGCACTTTGAATACCACCATCATTCCATACTGCTGAATGAGCACCTTAAAGTGACTTTCTCGTGCTTTTAGGTAATCTTCAACGTGAGCATCTGTTCTGTGCAATGGAAGTTCGGTTTTGCCCGCCAGTCTGAAACTTATAGACGTACGAGCTAGTTCCTCAAGCCAGTGGGCAATGCGGTATTTATGCTTCGATTCTGTGAGGCTAGTATCCAAGCCTTTTCCGGCAGTGAGTTTGAAAATCGCATAGACGATGATGACCAACGCAACACTAAAGAGGATGAAGAACGGGTGATAGAAAGAGAGTAGAAGTAGTCCGAAAATTACCTGCAAGCCTGCAGCGGTAAAATCGATGAGGATTTTTGACAGTCCTTTTTGAATGGACATGGTGTCAAAGAAACGGTTCATTAGCTCAGGAGCATGCCTTGTTCGCAATAGTTCCATTTTAATTCTTGGAACGCGGTAAGCAAATTCAAAGGCTGATCGTGTGAATATTTTTTGCTGAAGGTTCTCTGTGATTCTTAACTGGAATATTTGCAATATCCCTGAGGCGGCTACTCCCAAAACTACGATGGTCACAAGAATAACCCAAGAAGTGCTAATCTGGCCACCTTGAATCAGGTTTACAATGGCCTGAATACCCAAGGGCAAAGACAGTGTTACTAACCCATTGAAAATGGCGTACACATAGACATTGGTGATTTCCCTTTTGTCTGGCTTAAGTAATTTCCAAAACCTACGAGTAGGAGTTATTTTGGATTCTAATGATTCCATAATAGTAGACTAGTTGAGGTTTATTCAGAGATTGAGTGCTTTGAACACCATTGATTTGTAAAATTCTGTGATGGCGTCTTCGCCTTCAATAATATCTGTCAGCCTTGGTAGGTGTTCAGCGAAATACCGCTGGTGATTTACCCCTTCAATAACTGTAGATATGAGCATGTGCGCATACTTGTAGTTGGGGTCAATAGCGTAAATTTCGTCTGAAATCTTTCCAACTAAGTTCTTGTAGGCACCGAATACACCACTTTCATTGACCGTATCAACTTCTTTGATGAGGTAAGCTTTGGATGATTCAGCAATAACAATCTGATGAAGCTTGATCTCATCGATGTGAGAAAAGTTCGAATCTTCTTCAACTGTTTTGGTGAGCAAAGAAATGGCTCTGGTCAGACGGTCTTGCTTGTCTTCAATGTTAGCAAGTTTGAAGACCAGTTTGTACTCCATCCACCCCCAATACCACGAAGTCAGATACAGCAAGAGCATGTGCTTATTTTCGAAGTACCGGTAAATGCTTGCCTCCGTTGAACCGATAGCAATCGCCAACTTGCGAAACGTGAATTGTTCGAAACCAAGTTCATGGATCATGCTCACACTCCCTTCCAAAATGCGCTTGCCGAGATCACTTGACTCTGGATTTTTGAGGTATATGGACGAGTTCACCTGAATCGTCATATTTGAAAGTTTTACACCCATGAAGTAAGTATTTTGTGCAAATATAATAGTATTACTATCGAAACAGGAGAATGTTCTATCAGGTTTGTGATTTTTTTTAAAATGCCCATTTATCACGAAAAAGTGAACTAGTTGAGATAGTTCCGTGTTGGAATAGTTCGAAACTTGTAAAACAGACTTGATTATGAGATTTACAATTATGTATTCGGCGATAGCCCTTTTATTGGTGATGTGTTCATCAGCTTCTGTTTCAAATGAAATGGACGCGAAGCCTGTAAAAGATTTAGAAGGATTGGAAACGGCTTACTTTGCTTCTGGGTGCTTTTGGTGTGTAGAAGCAGTTTTTGAAAGCGTTTACGGAGTAGAGGAAGCCATTTCTGGTTATGCTGGCGGGACGAAAAAGAATCCGACTTACCAAGAAGTTGGAGGAGGAAGAACTGATCATGCCGAAGCTGTTGAAGTGTACTATGATCCAACAAAAATTGATTTCAGAACACTCGTAAAAGTGTTTTATGGAAGTCAGGATCCTACCACTGTGAACGGGCAGCATCCTGATTATGGCAGACAGTACAGATCGATCATCTTTTTTCAGAATGAGGAAGAACGGATGATAGCCGAAGAGGAAAAGAAAAAATTGGGTGAGAGTGGTATGTATGACAAGCCCATCGCAACAGAAATTTCAGAATTGACCAAATTCTGGAAGGCGGAAGATTACCACCAAGATTTTGAACGTTTGAACCCTAATCAATCGTATGTAAGAGCAGTTTCTGTTCCAAGATTGAACAGGTTTAAGAGTAAATTTCCTGAGTTATTGAAGGAAAAACACTAGTTAGTTAGCGCTGTTTTGGTAAAAGGCTAGGAATTTTTTCCTGGCCTTTTTTATTTTTTTTCATTCCTGCCTCACACTTGATGGTTGATTAACGTCTACAGTAATGAAGGCTATTATTAATGATTGAGAAGATGAAAAAAGGATTACTACTTATTTGCAGCTTAGCACTTTTGCTAATAGGGAACGCACAGGGCGATAGCACAGGAGTGTTCGTTTATGGTTGTACCGATGACAATGCCCTAAATTACAATAGTGAGGCCACTGTTGACGACGGCTCATACCTGTACGATTTCGGTGATAGCACCTTCGTATATGGGTGTACAGACTCATTAGCACTCAACTACAATCCACTTGCTGATATTGACGATGGTTCATGCGAGTATGATTTTGGTGATAGTACTTTTGTGTATGGATGTACAGATCCGCTCGCACTGAATTACAATCCTCTCGCCGACTTCGATGATGGGTCATGCGTCTATGACTGGGGAGACAGTACCTGGGTTTATGGGTGTACAGATTCGTTGGCTCTGAATTATAGCCCACTTGCAGAAATCGACGATGGTTCTTGTGAGTACGATGACAACAGTATATTCGAACTTGGACAAGAAGTCACATTCACGATTTATCCGCAGCCAACTGCCGGAATCATTAACGTACGCTTCGCAGGTGTGGTTTCCGAGGCTTTGGTGGTGAGACTTTATGATCTCTCTGGAAGAGTTGTGATGGAAAAACAATGGACAGTGACAACTGATGATGTAAAGTTACTTGATGCAACCCACTTGAGACAGGGCGTGTATATATTACAAGTCAGCGGAACTCATATCAATCTTTCGCAACAGTTACTGAAAGAATAAAGACGAAATTTATTCGTAAACCAACGTATTAATGATCGACAGGTCTATTCTGAAAAAGGCATCCAAACAAGACCGCAAGGGGCAGTACCTCTTGTACAAGGCGTGTTATGGAGAACTTTTTCAGATTACCTGCCGATATTTTCAAAACGAAGACCAACGCGCAGCAACCTTAAATGCTGCTTTCTTGAAAATTCTAGAGGCGTTACCGGGCTTTTTGAAATCGCATGAGTCTGACCGTTTCATGTTCTGGGCGAAACGCATTCTCATTAACACGTGTATTGATGCTTACCGTAAAGAAAGCCGTGTGCAAAAGGAAACGAAACTGACTGACTGGCAAGAGGAACAAGTGACAATTGATCAAGCTACCCTCAACGAAGCCGAGTCGAACTTAAACGTGGAAGAGCTAGAAAAACTCATTCACAGTTTATCACCCTTAAAAAAGCAAGTATTCAATTTATACGCCATTGACGGATATAGTCATAAAGAAATCGCTGACCAATTGGCCATCAGTGAAGAGAATTCTCGATACCATTTGTCGCAAGCTCGAAAAGGGCTGAAATCGATGTTATTGAACGTTGTCAAATCTGCAAAAATGCTACTGCTGTGAAGGAGAAGAATCCCATAGATGAGCTTTTTAAGCGCCGATTAGGGGCGGAGGTTGCTCCGTTCAATGAAGCGCACTGGGAGGCTATGGATGGACTTCTAAGTCAGCAACCTAGGCGTAAAAAGGGCTTTTGGTGGTGGATTGGTGGACTTGTTCTTTTGCTCATTGTTTCTTCGGCAATTGGCTACCAATATGTCAATGGCAATGAAACAACTGCTCTTGATCAGGTCATGCCTCCTTCAATGGGAATCGCTGACGTACAAGAGGAGCAAGAAATTGCTCAAGTGGTATCGCTGGAGTCCACAAAAGATAGCTTACTGGGGAGCAATGAGGCTTATAAAGTAAGTGGGACGAAAGTGGGAAATACGATCGTACCAGATCTTCCTCAAGGCCAGTCTTCTGGTTCTAAGGGTCAACAAAAAGCTTCGCCAACGAATCCTACTGAAATACCAGCACCTACCAAGCCCGTACCTGTTAATACACCTGCTCCAGAATTAGCGAATACGGATGCTGCAGGAAAGCCAGCAGCAACCGATCCAATGGTTTCAAACGGTGAATTGCCAAAAGATCCGAGCAAGGAAGCTAGCGAAGGGCAAGATGCTCCTCGTGCGTTTAATGCATTCGGTGGTGGTGAAACGAGCCAGAATGGAGGCGCAATGTTGACAAAGATTTCATTGCGTCCTTTCGCTTTGTTGGAGAATAACATTGGGCAAAACATTACCGGAGAGCAAATGCGTTTTCCGGCCTTCAAACCGCAGCGATGGACGATTTCTGCATTGACTACTTTCGGGAAATATACAGCGAAAGAGAAGCAGTCTGCTACCCAGGATATTTCGATTTTATCTGAGTTCGAAGCGCCACAACCCTTGCTTAGTCGAACCGTTGGGCTTGACGTTTCGTATTCATTTGGAACGTGGTCATTGACATCAGGAATTCGCCACACAAGAATCAACGAAGAAGTAGATTTTGGTGCAGAAGACGAACTGCTTGTTGGGTATGACTACTTCGAATACGAGGTGATTGACAGTATTTCAGATGTGCTCATTGAGCAAATAGACTCGGTTTACATTGAAGAAGAAGAGTTCTGGCAGGTAGACACTACATTCATTGAAGTGCAAGACACCACCTTTACATGGGAGATAGATAGCTTAGCGGTATTTGAAGGAGGTGAACGCCTCCTAGAAGAACAGCCTTATAGCCAACAAATTTCGTTCGTTGAAGTTCCTTTTATGATCGGAAAGACTTTTCAGCTTAGACGATTGGAAACGACCGTTCGAACGGGGCCGTCCATTGGGTTCTTGACTTCGGTCAATGGCTATTATTTCAAAGATGAAGACCTCATTCAAGAGCGACGCGAAGTGACAAAGTCAGTGGTCATGAATTGGCAAACAGAGCTAACGTTGCGGTATTTATTGAGTTCGAAATGGTCTGCCGGACTATTGGTAGGGGATAGAAGAGCCGTTACGCCATTCTTCCAGAATGGAGGTTCAACGCTGAAATACAATGGTCAATACATCGGGTTATCAGTGGGTTATCGTTTTTGATACTCCTCGAAAAGTTGCCGATTGAATTGAATAAATCAATAATTCGTTCTACCTTCTTATCGATTCTTATGTGAAGTTGCAATGAGGTCAGTGTTGAATCCAACCTAATTCTGAAACACTAAACCCTATAATATGCACTCTTTGTGTCTTAAAGTAATCAATGCTGGTATCCAGATTGATGCTGACAACCTTTCGTCTCAATTGAAGGAAATACTCTCTGATGAGGGATTCGAATTTTCCGAAAATGCGCCTCTGACGATAAAGATTAAATTTCTCGTAGATAACGAACACGAGTTGGTGCTCATTCAACTTCGTGAAACTGTTTCTAAGGTGAAATTACGTGAGAAGGTGATTCCGTTTCTCAGTGTTAGTTGGCTGAATGATACGGTGATGGAGGTGAATGCCCTGGTCAATACCTCGCTCGAACTGGAGCTTAGCTAGGCCCATTAAATTTCTGCTAAATCTGTAACGTTTCGTCATTGTTCCCGTAGAACTTGATGATGCAATGAGCATGTACGCCTTTTTTGGGCCTTTTGTGCTATTGCGAAAAGAAACGAAATTGACAATAAACGATTATAGAATGAAGGATGAACGTCTTTCGGTGTTTTCACTATTCCATGAGAATCGTGATGCCCGTTTGGTGTTTACCTATCGAGGGCCGTTCCAAGACAGCTTGACAGAGCGTATCATTGGTATCAGTGAGAATACGCTTGAGAATCAAGATGAATTGGCACGTGTTAATCGTAAGGTGTCGTTCCTTATTGTTGAATGTTTCCAGAACGTATTGAAGCACGGTGAACATGCCGTTCATGAAGATGGTACAACTGGAGACAGAGGTCTTTTTGGTTTCAAATCATACCTATCATCTTTCTACATCAATTCAATTAATCCGGTTCCTTTGAGCGAAAAACGCAAGATCAAGGAACATGTTGATTTGGTTAATTCACTGTCTAGAGAAGAATTGAAGGAGCTTTATAAGCAACAGATTCAAACAAATTCCCTCAGTGAAAAAGGAGGTGCAGGTCTAGGTCTTATTGAACTTGCGCGAAAATCCGGGCAGCCTATTCGGTATGCTTTTGATGATGCATTGTTAAGCCAATCTCTTTTTAGCAATCAAATTTCATTCATCAAGGAGGAAGGCGTCGAAGAATTGTTATTCATTGACGATACCAGAGATACCTACCACCAAATGCTGCGTGAAAACAACTTGATGTTTTACAAAGGAGACCTTTCGCAAAAGTCCATTTTGCCGTTGCTCAACATTGTAGAGTTAAACGTGAGTCAAGGACCAAAACAACGAGAATTAAAGAAAGTCGGACACATATTGATTGAGATGTTGCAAAACATTTCGAGACATTCTAACGACGATAAAGCAAGTAGGGATGGTGTTTTCCTGATTGGGTTGTCTCCTTTCGGAGTGCGAATTCAAACCGGAAACACGGTACCTAATAGTGCCATTGAGCCATTGCAGAAAAGATTGAAGGAAGTGACTGGAAAGTCTGCCGAAGAATTAAAGAAATTACACACCGAGAGATTCAAAGAGAGTATATCGTTAAAGGACAGGAATAGCAGTGGTTTAGGTATTATTCAAATAGCCAATGCTTGCAATGGTCGTTTCATTTATGATTTCAAGGATCTCGGCAACGGAGAAAGTTTTTTTTCTTTCGGAGTAGTGGTTTAATTATTTTTGAACAATGAGAAGCATTAATCTAAAATCGACTGAAGACACACCACAGGTAGAATACCTGGATGGGGATAATGTGTTGAAGATTTTTGGTAGGTCTCTACCAGAAGACGCTTGGTCGTTTTACGAGCCGGTCATTGAATGGGCTTCTGTGTACTCTCCTTCTACCACAGATACTGCACTAATCATTGAATTATTTCTCGAGTACTTTAACTCTTCTAGTGGAAGATACATCTTGGAATTGCTATCTACGCTAGAGAAGAAAGGTTCTAGCAACGTAAAGGTTGTTTGGAAAGCAGAAGAAGATGATGATTTAATGGTTGAAAAGGGCGAAGAGTTTAGCACTCTCGTTGATCTTCCATTCGAAATTCAAGTGGCCTAAAGCAGGCGTTGTACCAACTATTGTTTACCTATTCTGGCCTTATGGGCCTTTTTTTGTGCCCTAAATTTCGCCCTACAGATTCAACGGCGCTATACCAATTGATTCTGTCACCACAACTAAGACGAAGTTCCTTCGAAGTGTTTTCAAGTCCTTTTGAATGTTCTCTGCGAGGAAATCTACGAGGAAATAGGTAAGTGAGCTTGCTAAGCTTAACGCTAAGAATGAAATGGCCGAAACAGTGCGCTGGCCTGAAGAAGTGAAATAGAATGAGGTTAGAGCCTAGCTCCAATGATCAAGATATCGTCAACCTGGTTGTTCGCACCTCTCCATTGTGTAAGTGCCTTGTCGAATGCAGATTTCGCATTCCCCATGTTTCGTGAACTCACACTAATCAAGAGTTCTTTGAAGCGTGACTTATTCAGCTTCTTGTTCTTCTCGCCGCCAAATTGGTCCATGAACCCATCGGTATACATGAAAAGGAAGCTTCCAGGATTGAAGTTGATTTCCCGTGTTTTGAATCCTTCACTGTTCTGATGAAGGTTGTCGAAAAATGAACCGCCAATGGAAAGGTTATCAACCTTGTGTTCCGTGGCAGAGCCATTTTGAATCAATGTAATCGGATTTCTTGCTCCTGCGTATTTGATCACTTTTTTATCGAGATCAATGGCACACAAACTCATGTCCATTCCGTCGTGAGTAGATTTCTTTTGAACATGATGATTCAAACTTTGCAGAATTTCCTCGTGTACCTTGTTCAAGATGGTACCCGGGTCGCGATGACCAAGTTCATTTACGACTTTATTCAGCTTTGCATTGGCAATGAGCGACATAAATGCTCCAGGAACACCATGTCCTGTGCAATCTACCGTTGCAATCATGATGTGATTTCCAACTTGATCGAACCAATAGAAATCACCACTTACAATGTCCTTGGGACGTAAGTAAATGAATGAATCTGGTAAATGCTGTTGTATGTTTTCTTCAGGGAGAAGAATAGAGCTTTGGATCTTTTTAGCGTAGTTGATACTGCTAATGATTTTGTGTCGCTGCTCGGTAATTTCTTCATTCTGGTGATTGAGAATTCTATTCGTTTTCCTGTTTCGAATCAAGCCGAACGAAACGATAAGTAGGACGAGAAAGATGAAGAAGATGACAATGAAGTAAACTTTTACTTCAAAATCTGATTTTGCCTCTTGTGCGGTAAGCAAGGCTTCCTTTTCGGCAATTTCCTTTTCTCTTTTTTCTGATTCGTAACGCGCATTTAATTCGCTTACTCGGTTGAAGTTGTTCGCGCCATCAAGACTGTCCTTTAGGCTCAGAAACTGATTTTGTGTCGTGAATGCTCGCTCGTAGCGTCCTTCGTTCTTGTGAATTTCACTGCGTAATTCTAGGGTGCTAAGAAGCTCTTCAGACATGTCGTTTGCCCGAGCAGAATTTTCTACATCCTTGAGTATGGTGAGGCCGCGGGAGTAATTGCCTAGTTGATTGTATACATCCGCAAGTCCTAGAAGGGTGTTCAATAATTGTTGTTCGTCTTCCTCTTCTTGAAACGAAATGCGGGCTAGTTTGAAATGTTCCTCTGCTTGGGCGTACATGCCTTTTTGCAAGTAGTATTCGCCCAGCAAACCTTCTGATGTAATGAATTCTTCGTGCCTTTTTTGAAACTGAATTACAGAATCAATGTGCAGTTTAGCTTCAGTTAGTTTTTCAATTTCAAGGTATTCACTCGCAATGTTGTGAAGGTTGAGTGCTGCTCCTTCGTAATCGGGAATTTCCAAATTCTTCTCGAAACAATCTTGGTAATGTTTAATAGACTCGTCGTGATTGTCCAACATGCCGTACATAACGCCAATGTTGTTTAGAATACTTGTTACACCTTGATCATCACCAATTGCTTCGAACCATTTCAGGGCTTGTTGAAAATTCTCAATAGCTGTAATGTGCTGAGCGCGAATTGCACTTATGATTCCAAGGTGGTTAAAAGCTTCCGCTGTTTTGGTGCTATCTTGTAAAACAAGCGCTTGATCCTTTGCGTCTGTAGCATAACTGAGCGCCCGTTTGGGATCAGAAAATAAAAGTGAACCAGAAATTTCGACTCTCAGACGTAGGCACGTAGTGTCCACCTTGCAGTTTGCAAGTGCATTCACAAGGCTGTCTACCTGGCTGTGAGCCTTGATAGAGGAGCCTAATAACGCCAACAGCGCTACTGAAAAAATGTAGAGTCCTTTTTTTAGGATGGACATGTCTGATGAGTTGTTGAGCTTGTTTACGGCATTTTTTAGGAAAAGTTGCGACAGATTGCTGTGGAATTAGTTTGGAATAGAGAAATTTGTATTATATTTGCAGCCCGTTTTCGGGAAAAAAGAAGAATAGAATGGCACAGCACAAATCAGCTCTTAAGCGAATTCGATCAAACGAGACTAAGCGTCTTGCAAATCGTTATGTACACAAATCTACACGTAATGCAATTCGTGTACTTCGTACTACGACAGACAAGAAGGAAGCTTCTGAGATGTTACCAAAAGTATGTTCAATGTTGGACAAACTTGCAAAGCGTAACGTCATCCACAAAAATAAAGCGGCCAACCTTAAATCAAGCCTAACAGTTCACGTGAGCAAACTTTAAGTTCTCGTAAACTCATCATATTATAGCCTCCTTTTTAAGGGGGCTTTTTTTTGCCCTCACATTAAACTAGACTCACATGTCATATTCAGAAGTGAGGGCATTGCCTATTTCCAAATGGAATGAGGCTGACCGCCCACGAGAAAAATTACTAAATGCAGGTTCCTCAGCTTTATCGGAAGCGGAATTGTTAGCCATACTCATTGGAAACGGAATGAAAGGGAAAAGCGCTGTTGACTTAGCGCAGAGTGTCTTG
>JAQWQB010000110.1 GCA_029245065.1 Flavobacteriales bacterium
TTCTTTAGCCTTGCGATCTTCAAAGCACGTATTCATTGAAAAGCCAATTACGAATACACTTGATGAAGCCAAATCACTTTTAAGGCTAAGCGAAGAGGCCAATATGAAAATCCAAGTTGGGCACGTAGAGCGCTTCAATCCTGGCTATGTAGCGGCACTTCCTTCTTTGAATCAGCCCCGATTTATTGAGGCACACCGTCTTTCTCAATTTAATCCAAGGGGAACCGATGTTTCCGTGGTGTTGGACTTGATGATACATGACATCGACATTGTACTGAGCACCGTGAAAGCCAACGTACGAAAAGTGAGTGCCAGCGGAGTGGCTGTAGTTAGCGACAATCCGGACATTGCCAATGCTCGATTGGAATTTGACAATGGATGTGTTGCCAATTTAACAGCTAGTAGAATTTCATTGAAGAATATGAGAAAATCACGCTTCTTCCAGAAAGACGCTTACATCGCTGTTGACTTCTTGGATCGAAATTGCGAGATCGTTCGCATGAAAACTGTTGAAGGTGAGCCCGATCCCTTTGCTGTATCGTTGGATCTAGGTGCAGGAAAAGGATTCAAAGAAATCATGTTCGAAAAACCGGAAATTCCGGAAGATAGCAATGCCATTCGCGATGAATTGGCTTCATTAGCGATAGCCATTAATGACAACACCACACCTATTGTGACCGTAAATGATGGTTTTCAAGCATTGGAGGTAGCACACCGCATACTTGAAAAGATGAAGACCAGTGGTGAGATTGAGCTATAAAAAAAGCCAAGCTCATGAATGAACTTGGCTTCGACCATGTTTGACGTTAATCCTACTTCGACGTCAACTCAATATATTCATCGTAAGACATCACCAAATCATTTAGCAGTCCACGGTTCAAATTCAATACTTGGGTAACCATTTCTCTGGCTTGTTTTGTTTCTCCTAGTCTGAAGTGAATACAAGCCATGTAATTCAGAATATCTATCATATTCCAAGGATTGGCCGTTTTCGCTTTTTTCATGTCTTCAAAAGCTCCTTTTAGGTCGTTCATGTGAAAGCGTGCCACTCCTCTGTAGAAGAAGAAACTCAATTCAGAAGATTCCATTTCAATGGCTTTGTTATAGCAAAGTAGCGCTTTATCATAGCGCGCACTTTTAGCATAAAGCTTACCAAGTTTCATTTGCTTCCAACACGTCTCCTCCTGATTCAGGTTTACCATTTCAACTTTGTTGTCTTCTGGTTTCCCGCTATACATAAAATTAAGTCCTTCCATTGTTCATTTATTTAGTGAGTGCAAACTACAATGGAGGTTTATGGCAGGACGTGCGTTTGGAGCCTATGAAGCTGTAAGATTTATCTGAGTATGGAAAAGATGTGAAAAACCACTGCTCCAAAAAAGAGTCTAATCTGAAGCACCCTGCCTACTTTTGTTTTCCCGCATTAAATGGGTTAATCGCATCGCATTATGAAGAAGGATTGGTTTACATGCAAAGTACGTCACGTGAAAGTAGACGAACACGGACACGAGAACAAAGTGACTGAGCAATACGTGCTCGATGCATACAACTATACGGAAGCGGAAGCGCGCATGCTATACCTTCTAGAGGGCATGGGCAATGGACCATTTGAAGTACAGCAGATTACCAAGAGTAACTACCAAGAAGTAATTCGCTTTGAAGACGCTGATCTTTGGTTCAAAGTCAAAGTCTCTTTCGTATCCTTCGATGAGGAGAGTGGAAAAGAAAAGTCAAGCAATCAGTACTTCCTTGTCTCATCTATTGATGTGAAGGATGCCTATGAGCGTGTGACGGAATTCCTCTCTAGTTCAATCAGCAGTTGCGTTATTCCAGCAGTAACGTACACAAAGATTATTGATGTGTATCCGTTATCAGAAGAAGACCCGGGAATGCGAACAGCTCGCGAACGCGGACTTACGTCTTTAGGTAATGTTCCTGGGATGCCTGCTCCTCCTGTAACAGAAGGGCTTTCTCAAAATGAAGACGTTCCTGAGAACGTAGACGAAGAAACAGGGGAAGTGTACTAAGTTAGTCCACCAACGGAATCATTCCTCTGATTCCCATATCTACAACTGCTTCGCCTGCTTCAGGCTCGTACTTGCCATCTTCATTCACTTCGACCCATTCGAAACTTTGGTTGACCGAAAGAGAAAGTGTTACGATGATGTCATCTGTCTCATTGCCTGTAATGGTGAACGGTTCTTCGAACACTCCTGTTACTAAACAACTTCCTGCTGGAATAGGTGAACTATCCCAAATAGGGTTAACAACTGTAGTTGCGCCCGCTGGTGCTTGTCCTGTTACGTATTGTCCTAGGGTTTCGAAGCCCCAATAACCTTGCAACTTATTTTCATTGACAGCTACCTCTTCTTCGTTGATGGTGTATGAATTGATGTACGTATTGTACCCAATAAACCCGGCGAAAGTAGCTTCAAGGTCCATGCCTTGGGCAAGGAAATCAATGTCGAAGTTCTGATAGCTCAAGGATACACGGGCGAATTCGTAGTCTCCCGGTTGTACACTGCTGATTGGGAAACTCAACCATTGTCCGCCAGGTGATACCAGCTTGGCCTGATCAAAATCGATGGCTTCATCGCCACCTGCGAAAGTAGTAGGCCCTTCATACAGCACCTCTCCATCCCCTAACCACGTTTGTGCGTTGGGAGATAATTCCAAGTAATGTGCACTCATGGAATTAAATCGTGGAGATTGTGCAGCGTGTCCGTCTGGAACGGACGATTCTTGTCCAAAGCTATCATAGCGCACTTGGTCTTCGTCAAAAACAAATTTGAAAATCAATCGCGCTTCAGGAACATCTTCTTGGGGGTCGTCTTTTTTGCATCCGATAAAAGATGCAGCTACGAATAAGGCTATAAATACGTTCTTCATTTTCTTCTTTTTTGCATTCACTAGCTAAAATCATTCCATCCATTCCCACGCGGAACGGTAGGCTTCAATTCCTTCTACATATTCCAAGAATCCACTGAAAAAAGGATCTTGACCTAAAGTGGCGGAATCACCAATGACCACTAATTTACGTTTTGCTCTGGTCATGGCCACATTCATGCGTCGATAGTCAGTCAAAAACCCCAGCTGCCCTGTATCATTGCTTCGCACCAAAGAAATATAAATCACATCTCTTTCCTGCCCCTGAAACCCATCTACTGTTTGAACGGTTACCTCAGGAAATAATTTTGACTGTTCCCTCAATAAATCTACTTGAGCCCTGTAAGGCGTAATGATCCCAACGGAGTCTATTTGGTCAGAATACTTACCCTTTAACTGGTTGTAATGCCTCAGTACTAGTTTTGCCTCTTCAGGATTTCTTTTACTAGCACCCTCACTTTCCATTTCCTCCTCATACCCGCATCCAGCCGTGTCTACGAATTCTACTACTAGCTCATCTGCAGCTAATGCCTGGTCTTTGATTTCCTCATGTGCTATCAATTGTCCTTCATAAAAAAAGGTGTTTGAATAGGACATGATTTTGTGGTTCATGCGGTATTGTTCGTTCAACAACTTCGTTGAATCAGTTCGTTCAATCACCTTGTCAAGTAACGTCTTTGACAGTCCTTTAGAAGCCGCTTCATCTGACTTCACCGTTGGAGGCAACTGAAAAGGATCTCCGGCGAGAATTACTTTTTTCGTTTTCAAGATGGGGATCCAACTAGCGGGTTCCAATGATTGACCGGCCTCGTCTATAATACACAGCTCGAACATGCGATCTCTGATCCGTACATCTGATGCTCCAACCAAAGTGCATGTGATGGCATCTGCCTCGTTGATGAGTTTTTGTTCGGCCCACCTTTCCAAATCTCGGGCCTCTTTGTTTAAGGCTCTCGCTTCAGACCTATTTTCTTTCCTTGAAACTCTGTCGGTTGCATCAAATTTTCGCTTGAATTTGCCAGCTGCTTCTTTCGCATCGGCGGCTCTTTTTCTCAATTCCTTTGCCGTCTTCATCTCAGGCATCTTATCCAACTGTGCATCCAAGGCGTATTGCATCACATCTTCACCAAGACGAGCAGGATGTCCTAACCTGACAACCTTCAACCCTTTTTGACCTAATTGCACCGTTAAATGATCCACGGCCGCATTGCTTGGGGCACAGACCAAAACTGGAGCCAATTCCTTCGATTCTAGTCGCACTATTTCAACGAGGGTGGTTGTTTTACCAGTGCCTGGAGGGCCATGAACTACAGCTACTTCAGCAGATTCCAATGCGTTGATTACGGCTTCTTTTTGGGAGCTGTTGAGCGCTTCAGACACCTTAATATCAGTCCGTTTGATCGCCTCAGAAAGATTTCGGTAACCGAGCATTGTATCACGAAGGATTTTGCTCTCTCCCTTTTCCGCATTGATCGCAACGTTCAATGCGCGCTCCATTTCAAAATATGCTCTATCATCAAAACGTGCTTCGACACACCAGCTGCCTTCTCGGAGTCCTTCGGGCAAGTCATCTTCGTGTAAACTTAGGGTGAGTGCAGTTTCTGAGTAAGCGGTAATAATGGCTTTGTAACGCTCTTCCACGCTTTCTGTTTTGTACAGAAAAACAGGGCTTCCAGATTGAAATTGGTGGGCAGGGTAATCTCCTTTGGTGCGTTCAACTTGAACTTTTGGCTGACCGCTGGGCATGTATCCCTGCTGCACAACCTGAACAGGGTACCAAGTTAAGCCTTCTGCTTTGCGTTCTTTGATGGGTTTGTTTCGAAGAATAGAACTTAGCCGTTCCTCTTCTACCTTTTTCTCTAGTTGCAAGAGCACGGCAACTTCCCCTAATTCTTCTGACGCATTGTGGTATTTCATGCTATAAATATAAAAGCAAAAGGGTCACCCTTGGGCGACCCTTTCAAACAGGCAGAATTGAGAAAAATTTATTTTCTCAAAACGGTCAACTCTCCATTGAATAGCTCCATTCCCGTTGGGAAATTTACTCCAAGGATGTAGTAATATGTTCCATCAGCTAAATCATCAGCCGTTGGGCTCCAGTTGTTATTGTAGTTTTCAGATTCGTAGACCAAACCACCCCATCGGTTGTAAACTTGAAGTGTACTTCCATCAAAGAAATCCAATCCTTCAACATAGAAGCGATCATTCTTTCCATCTTCATTCGGGGAAATAACGTTTGGTACGAAGCCAATTTCGCACGATTCGAAAATGATTTCTACTTCTTCCTGTACAGAGTAGAAGCAAGGCTCATTCATTACTACTTGCAACTGGTATGTTCCAGATTCAGTAACTCCGAAAATAGGTTCATTTGAAAGTACTTCCCCTGGGTTAGAAGTTTCCGTCCAGAAGTACTCATAGTTCCAACCATCTGGTTGGGTTTCGTTGTACATGTTTACCACCTGACCTAGACATGCAATAGCATCATCAGGATTGAAAATGTTTGGAGGCGGTGGGCTCACAATTCCTACGGTAGAGGAAGATGCACATTCTGGCGCATCAGTAGGGAATACCGTTACAGTATACTCTATTCCTTCATCGAGGTTTTGAAGCAACGGGTTCTGAGCAGTTGGATCAACAAAAGATTCAGATGGAGACCAAACGAAGCTGTAATCTGTTCCTGCTTCTGGGTTTTCAATGTTTCCTGTAAGAGAAATTGGTTCACCACACCAGTATTCAATTTCTGTTGTTGCAGCAATTGGCCCTTGAACTACGTTTACATTCACAATTTGCTCATAAGTACAACCGTGGTTGTTTGTAGCGCTGAATACATACGTCTCAGTTCCTGTTTCTGTTGGTACTACAACGATGTCGTTGCAGTTCCCGCTTGTTTCAGTGATAGAAGGTCCGGACCAGAATGTTGAATCACACTCTTCACCGAACAACGGTGTAAATACGATTGGATCTGGGAAAAGGCTTGGATCAAAGTTGATTGTCCAGTCGAAAATGAATCCGTTATCAGATCCCCACGAATCACAAATTTCAATTGTCCAGCTTCCGTTCAACGGACATCCTTCAAGGAGCGTCCATGGTTGTGCACTGTCATAAGTACCTGAAGGCAGTGTTGCAAAGCCTCCACCTTCATCTGCCCACGTTCCATTGGTTGCATCTGGAGACCAGAAGTAGTCGTAACCAACTCCTTGATCAAGTGGCTGAGCATCAATGTCAACTGGTTCACCTAGCCAAGTTCCACCACCACCTTGCTGATGAACAGCAAGCGATTGTCCGTTTGGACAGATGAAAGAAATGGTCAAATCTCCCATGAACGAGTGCTCAAAGTTGATGAAGAAGTTTTCAATGTCGTCTGGTGATTCAACAACAGCGTTTGGTAGGAACTGTGTGAATGTAATAGAGCTTTCAAAGCATTGTTCTTGATCATCTGGAATGAAAAGCTCTCCTCCTAAATCAACATTTGGTGTTCCGTCCCAGATAACTCCTTCTACTACACCAGTTAGAGGTACTTCCTGCCCTACGCAAATTTCTACGTCGGTTGAAGTTCCTGTGAAGTCTGGTTCCGTAGAAACTAGGATAAGTACATCAGTGAGGTTGTTATTTTCGCATTCATTGTTGTCTTCAAGAAACAACTGCACCTTATACGCTCCTGGAAATTCGTATGAGTGTGTTGTTTGCGGTCCGTCCGTGTCGTTGGTGTTACCATCGCCATAGTCCCATTCCCATGAAGTCAATTCAAATCCATCTGCCACTGTAGAAGGTGCTGAATCGAACGAGATTTCTTCACCTGGACATACACGAATTGGATCTTCTTCACTTGTTTCAACAATGGCGAATGGTCTTTCACAAGGGTAACCACAGGTCATTTCAGCTACGAAGTTCCCCATTCCCTCAGCATCTGAGGTGAATACTACTGTTAAACATCCTGTTGTATTGTCAACACTGTTGAAGATATCCTGTCCTTGAAGTTCAAAATCAACATACGTACCAATAAGTGGTGCGTCTGTGTCTACTCCATCGTAGATTGATAATTCATCTCCTGCACCAAGTGCGAATAAGTTGAAGTAAAGGTTAATCACCTCTTCTGGATCTTCGGCACAAATGGTAATGGTATGGTTTTCGTTGGCGCCATAATCAGCTGCACTCAAACCTGAATCAACTAAGAATCCTCCACAACCAGTAATGTCTGCACCAGCAATTGAAGACTCTTGTGCCTGTAGCGCGAATGGCGCGAGGGCTAAAAGGAATAAAATCTTTTTCATCTCTACTGGTTTAGTTGTTGCGTGCTTGTTCGTTGATTTGGAAACGCGTGAAAAGCGTTTGCAACCTTTCTGTGCTGTAAAACATCAACACACCTCTATCGCCTACTTGGATGTAGGTTGGTCTCGTATCAGATAATTTGATATTGAAAAGAAGTGGATTGAACGTGGCTGCATCAAATGCTTCCGCTGTCATCTTAGTAACTCCTTCCGTTTGTGGTTCAAGCTCTTCAATTTGAAGGGCATCTTGGGGTACTTTTCCGTCTTCATTGAACACCCATCCATGCTCGGCATAAAACGCACTAAGTTGGATTTCTTCAGGCTGATTTTGAAGCCAATCGGCAACTACCTCTTGTCCGAAAGCTTGCTCTACCTTCGCGGTAGGAAGTGTTGATTGTGCACTTAAGCTGCTCAAGGCAAATAAGGCAATAATCAGAGTCCAGTTTCTTTTCATTGTATTGTTATTCCAGGTTACAGATAGTAGATGCGCATCTTATCATAAAAGTTGCTTCTACCTGCATAAAAGTACAAACTTGCTTTCATCGACCCTAATGGAATTCGATAGAGAAAAACAGTTAAACCAAAAGGATTGGTTGTTTAGCGAACAGGGAATAGTTTATTTTCGCTGATTCAACACACCCACTTCATGAGACTCACCTTAGTTGAAAGCAAGAAGGATATTGCTGAATTTCATAAGGTACCTAGCGGTATTTACAAGAATGATTCGAATTGGATTCCTTACCTAAAGCAGGACGTCGAAAAAACGTTTGACCCTAAGAAAAACAGGGCTTTCCGGAATGGAAAGGCAGCGCGGTGGGTGCTCAAAGGAGATGATGGAACGCTCATAGGTCGTATTGCAGCTTTCGTTAATCAGAAGTATGCCAAGGGGATGGAACAGCCTACAGGCGGACTCGGTTTCTTTGAAAGTATTGATGACAAAGAGGCAGCCAACTTGTTGTTGACCACAGCGGAAAATTGGTTGAAAGAAAATGACATGGAAGCGGTAGACGGTCCGATTAACTTTGGGGAAAAGGATCGGTTTTGGGGGTTGTTGGTGGACAATTTCACCGATATCCCGAGCTATGCGCTGAATTACAACCCACCCTATTACCAAGCTTTTTTCGAAGAGAATGGCTACCAGCTCTACTTCAATCAATACGTTTACAAGCGCGATTTATACATTCCTGCTCAAGAAGTTTTCGTGCGAAAGTACAACACCGTCATGGCAGAAGGCGATTACCGCATTTCGAATATCCGAGGCCGAACATGGGATCAAGTTGCAGAAGATTTCTGTACCGTGTATAACAATGCTTGGGGTGGACACCATGGCTTCAAGTCTATGCCGCTCGCTCAAGCGAAGAAAATTATGGGCGCGCTCAAGCCTATTGTTGACCGAGACATCATCGTATTCGTCTATCATAAAGACAAACCAGTTGCGTTTTACGTGAATATTCCAGAATTGAATCAGATCTTCCAGCATGTGAATGGGAACCTGAATTGGTTCGGAAAATTAAAATTCCTGTATCATAAACTCATGCGCACTCCTACTATTATGGTAGGGATTGTTTTCGGAGTAGATAGAGCCTATCACGGCAAAGGGTTGGAAGGAGCCATGATCAAATGGACAGAAGACCATATCGTTTCGTTGAAACGATATCATGACACAACTTTAACATGGATTGGAGATTTTAACCCGAAAATGATGCACATCGCAGAGAATTTAGGGGCCGAAAAATCGCGATCTTTCATTACTTACCGCAAACTTTTTGACCCTACGAAGGAGTTCAAACGCGCGCCAATCGTGGGTTAACGAAAAATGATGTTTTTTCCGATATAAATACCCAAAAAGTGCTTGGACGTTTAATATATCTATATGTATATTTGCACCCCCATTTAGGGAAATGATTCCGTAGCTCAGTTGGTAGAGCAGTACACTTTTAATGTACGGGTCCTGGGTTCGAGCCCCAGCGGGATCACTAAGGGTTCACTCCCAAAAGGCAGTTACGACTGCCTTTTTAATATGTATTATTTCGGTTTAGGGCAACATTTCAAATGCGGAAACCATATGGTGATCGCTTCTGAGGCTTGCTGAAAGCCTCGGTTTAGTCAGACATCGATGAATCACGCGTCCGACGGTAGTCGGGGCACCTGCCCAGGTGCTGAAATTGGTAGACAGGCATGGTTGAGGGCCATGTGTCCGTTAGGGCGTGCGGGTTCGAGTCCCGCTCTGGGCACTGAAATTGAAGCTGCAACAGATGTTGCAGCTTTTTTTATGCCAAAAAAAAAGAGCGGGCTACACTTTCGTGCAACCCGCTCAGCCAAAACTCAGCGTTATTCGAACTAGTTTACCTTCCTAACAACTAGTCCGTAGTACTAACGCTTTCTCCTGCCTCTCTCCAAGCAGTGATTCCTCCATTCAGATTGAAGACCTTGGTGAATCCCATGTCCTCCATCATATCCATTGCTCTTCCGCTTCTTCCTCCTGACTTGCAATAAACCAAGACAGGTAATTCCTTGTTCAGCAATTCAAGGGATTTCGAAAAATCAGGTCCTTGAATATCCATGGCCTGCGCTCCCGCTATCATTCCTTCGGCACATTCGCCAGGTGTTCTCACATCCAACAGTTGCGCTTCCGGCATGGAAGCCATCAGCTCTTTGAATTGTTCAACGGAGACATCGGCGTAAACCGATTCTAACACGTTCTGTGCTGTTCCGTCCATTGCCTTTTCTTCCTGCGCTTCGCCAGCGCAAGCGGTTAAAAACATTAATCCCATCAAAGGGAGGTACCTCATCAATTTCATAGAATTTCCTTTATACTAGTCTGTTAACATCTAACCAGCCTCCGCCGTTTTCGCAGTTTACACCGTGCGCTTTTAAAAAGCGTTCAGCCATTCCACTTCGGTTTCCACTGGCACAACATAAAACTAATGGTTTTCCGATCTTTTTCACCTCTTCCAACCTCACTTCTAATTCCTGAACAGGAATGTTAATGGATCCAGCTACATTTCCGCCTTGGAATTCAGATGGAGTGCGCACATCAACAATAGTGGCGCCTTCTTGAATCATTGATTGTATTGTGTTCATTTCGCGTATTTGTGTGATCAAAGTTGGTTACAATCTTCTAAATCTGCGGTAACAAGTGTTACATTCGATGTATGGAAGATAAAAGCACACTTGTTTCTGAACGGGTCACATTCACCCCTTTAAGACGAGAAGACTTCGAAGAAATTCTGGCCATGTATGACGAACCAGATACTGCAAAGTATATTCTTCCACTTCAGAATAAAGACCAAGCCTTCTACTTAAACTTTCTCGAAGGAAAAATAGCGTCGAATAAGTCTTTAGTTGGATTTTGGACTGTTCGAAACTCAGCTGATAACACCTTTATTGGGACAGCCAACCTCAACAAATTTCAACATAGGGACATCACCCACGTAGGGTGTCATTTATCGCGCGAATTCTGGGGTCATGTGTTTACCGAATTAGCAAACTGACTTCGTATTACATAGCAGAATAAGGTCTGAAAGTCCTTGATAAACTTCATCTCTAACGTGATGTTCTTCATACCTTTGAACAAGCGTGTCCATTTTGCGCTTTACTTATCATGGA
>JAQWQB010000112.1 GCA_029245065.1 Flavobacteriales bacterium
CTCGAAGGGAAAGTGCTTCATTCTTTATTTTCTTAGAAACCAGTAAAAGAGATTAATTGGGTTTCTTTCCACCTTTTTTCTTCAAAAGGTGGAGCCAAAACCGTGACTCATCACCTTCCCTTCAATTTCTGAACTTTACTCTTAGCTTTACTACCCAAACTGGCACTAATCCGTTCGAACCAATGGTTGTTTTTTCTATTGTTTTCATCTGCCGGAACGTTTTTAATCGCCGAACTGCTGGTCTTATTTAAACGGTTGGACCGAACCAATTGGACATGGAATCAATGGCTCTTACCCTTCATTGTTGCCTCAGGGTTTAGCTTTGTTTGGATGTCTTGCCTTCCCCAGAAAATTAACGAATTCACTGATGCCACTGGCCGTTACACGCTCGTTGTGTACCAGAAAAACAAATTCCTAACTGTTTTAGGTGATGGCGGAAATTTCGAGGCAGACCTTCGCTTGTACAATTGTTGGGGATGGCAAATAGACAAGTCTTCAAACAAAAAGCCCATTCACACAGAGAACCTCAGCATTCGATGGCGAGTTGATGGGGTAGAATATGGAAAATCAAAAGCTCCTTTGACTTTCTCTCATTAACTTTCGCGTTCAATAGGACGCATGGAAAATCAAAAACACCTCTTTTCACTGGACGAAGGAGTCCATTATTTGAACAACGCTTACAAAGCTCCTTTGCTCAAGTCGTGCGAAGAGGCTGCACTAAAAGCCATCGCTGGTGACCGAACGCCAATTCACCTAACACCTGATTCATACTTCGACACCTCCGAACGTATTCGAAATGAATTCAGTGAACTCGTGAATTGCACTCCTTCTCAAGTGGCCCTTATACCCTCTAGCTCATACGGATTGAGTTCAGCCATGAACAATGTGCCTTGTGGCGAAGGCCAATATGCTCTCACCATTGAAAACGAGTTCCCAAGTGACTATTTCGCATTAAGCAGGTGGGCGAAAAAGCATGATAGTACCATCAAAACGATTCGCCCAGACGCCACTTCCGCACACCAAGCGAAAGATTGGAACGAACGAATCATGGCAGCCATCACTTCTGAAACCGCTGTATTACTAATGTCTTCGGTACATTGGATGAATGGCACCGTCTTCGACCTAGAAAAAATTGGAGCAAAATGCGCTGAAACAGGAACCTACTTCATTGTTGACGGCACCCAATCTGTTGGAGCACGATTCATGGATGTACAGCAATATCAAATTGACGCGCTCATTTGTGCCGCTTACAAATGGCTTCTTGGACCCTATTCGACTGGACTAGCTTACTTTTCTTCAAAATTCAACGACGGTATTCCCATTGAAGAATCGTGGATGAACCGAACAAATGCTAAGGAGTTCAGCAACTTGACCACCTACGACGGGCAGTATACGGCAGATGCAGGTCGTTACAATGTTGGACAGACTAGCAATTTCATCCTAGCTCCCATATTATTGAAAGCCCTAGAGCAACTCAACACGTGGGGAATTCATGCCATTGAAGCCTACGCAAAAGAACTGGTCGAGCCGTTAAGAAACTTCCTGCTGTCCAAAGGAATTACCCTTGAAGAAGAAGACTTCTTTTCTGCTCACTTATTCGGCATCAAACTGCCAGCGACCGTTTCAGTTGAAACCATCAAAACGAAATTAGCCGAGGAGCGGATTTTCGTTTCAGTTCGCGGGAGCTTCATTCGGGTTTCAGTAAACATGTTCAATACGTCAGAAGACATTTCCAAGCTGATTCAAGCGCTAGACAAAGTACTCTAAAGACCTCAACCAATAGGTTTTTCGAAAAGCATGCCCAAAGGAAACGATTAAGGCGTAACTTTAGAGTGATGAACTTTCAGTGCAAATGTGACGTGCCTTTTTTGAGGAAAATGGTTGTTGTGACCTGTGTGGCTCTTTTTTCGTTGGCTGCCAATGGACAGCTTTACGTAAGCGAAGTATCGGCCTTCAAAGGGTTGACTGACGCGGTAGGAACGGAGTCAGATTGGATTGAAATCTACAATGCTGGAACTACTCCCCTTGATTTATCGGGCTATCATTTGTCTGACGATACCGAAGAATGGGACAAATGGGCCTTTCCTGCTGTGGTCGTTCAACCGGGCCAGTATTCAGTTGTATTGGCTTCTGGCAAAGACAAGCCCTATTTCGCTGATCATTGGGAAACTGCTATTTATGACAACTCTGTTTGGCGCTATTTTCCTGCGTACGGAGCACCGCCCGTGAACTGGACAACGCTCAATTTCAACGACATCATTTGGGAACAGGGCGAAGGCGGATTCGGTTTTGCCGACGGTGATGACGGAACCATTATTGAGGATGCACACGGCGTGTACATGCGCCAGACCTTCACCATTGAAGACATGGAGGATCTTCAGTACATGCAGCTTCACGCTGATTACGACGATGGATTTATTGCTTATTTAAATGGACAAGAAATTGCTCGTTCGGCAACCATGGAAGGGGTGATTGACACCTATGATGCTTACAGTGCAGGTTTGCATGAAGCCTCTTTGTATCAAGGACTTACCCCAGAAGGGTTTTTATTCGACCAAGAACAATTAACGAACATATTACAAGAAGGAAACAACCTACTGGCGGTTCATGTGCTGAACAACAGCGACCTTTCTTCTGATATGACTGGAAGATTTTTTCTTTCTTTTTCAGGTGACGATGATAATTTAGCTTTCGACCCAATTCCTAATTGGTTTCCTCCGGTAAACACCCTTCTGCACACCAATTTCAAATTAAGTCCGGGCGAAGCTGTGATCTTATCAGATAGTGATGGCAACCTCGTTGACCTCATAGAACTTGACGCAGCACTTTCGAACGGACTCACCGTTGGTAGGCAAGAGACTGATTTAGCGTCTGTTTGCATTTTTGATACGCCAACTCCTTTCACAACGAATGAAGGAAGCTGGTGTTTCGAAGGTATTGAGCCTCAACCTCAATTCTCTATTTCATCTGGCTTTTATGACGCCGTGCAAACGGTGATTGTTTATCCTGCAAGTCCTACTCAAGAAGTGCGTTTCACCACGAATGGTGATCATCCAACTGCAACCGATGCCGTTTACGGAACTCCCGTGACCCTTTCGGAATCCTCGGTAATGAGCGTTCGAGCGTTTAGCACGGAGAATAAACTGCCAAGTAAGGCGGCAGACCTGACGTGCATCATCAATGAAGAGAACCATGGACTCCCGGTACTTTCTGTTATCACAGACTCGCTGAATTTGTGGGGATACGAAGAAGGAATTTACGTCTCTGGACCAAATGCTACGCCAGACTACCCTTACTTCGGAAGTAATTTCTGGCAACCATGGTCTAAATGGTCTAGACTAGAATATTTCGATGGGAATCAAGAACTGCAGGCGACGGGAGAGTTTGACCTGGAAATACACGGTGGTTGGTCACGAGCAGAACCTCAAAAATCATTTCGTTTCGACTTTAAATCAATTTACACGGGTTCATTGGAATATCCTGTTTTCAGCCAGAAACCTTGGATAGAGGAAGTAAATAACATCAATGTAAGAAGCGGAGGACAACATGTAATTGGCGTTAAAATTCAAGATGCAATTTTCAGCACAATAGCTGGAGAGACCAATTGCCACAACATGGCCTACGAGCCCTGTTTAGTGTACCTCAATGGACAATACTTCGGCGTATACGGAATGCGTGAAAAGATTGATGAGCAGTACATTGAAGATAATTTTGGGGTTAGTGAAGACTATGTGGACCTCATGAACTCATTTACGGTGTTGGCCGGTAGTTCATCAGACTTCGACCAAGCGCATGCCACGTTGATGGGGATTAACCCGAGCTCCAGCAGTTACTTGACTACGTTGGAAAATGAGTTCAACGTTGCAAACTACATGGACTATTTCATTATTGAGACCTACGTTCAGAATTTGGACTGGATGGGCATTTTATGGGGGGTGAATAACGTCAAACTTTGGCGTGCGCAACAAAATGGCAAATGGAGCTATGTACTTTACGACACCGATGCTGGCTTCGGCTACTTCGGAGCGGAACCAGCTACCAATTTTATTGATTGGGCACAGAATCCGTTGGTGCCGTCTCAGCACAGCGAATTGTTTCAACGAAATCTTCAAAATGAAACGTTTCGGTGCAACTTCGCCAACCGCTATGCCGATCTCATGAACACAGTTTTTTTGCCTGAAGAATTCAATGCAACGGTGAACGAACTCAGTGGGTTGATAGACAATGCCATGCCTGACCATGTCGACTTTTGGTCCCTCCCTGACTCATACTTCACGTGGACAGCTTTAGTGGAAGGGTTGAAAAACTACAACGCACAGCGAATTGGTTATGCACGTGAACACGTCAATTCTTCCCTGAACTTCAACGGTCAAGTAGAAATTAACTTGGATGTTTTCCCTGCTGGTGCGGGAACGATCCAAATCAGCACCATTGTTCCCGAGGAATACCCATGGCAAGGAATTTACTTCAATGGCTGTCCCGTTACCATCACTGCCATTGCAAACGAAGGATTCGAGTTTAGCCACTGGGAAGACAACCAATACATATCAGCCGACAACGAAGCAGATTCAAGTTTAACATTGAATGTATTGAATTCAGTATTGTTCGGGGCTCACTTTGAACAATGCAACCCTGATGTAAGCATTACCATTTCTGAAATGGACCAACAACTTTCGTTCGATACAGGTCTACTCGAGAGTTATGACAGCATTACATGGTACCAAAATGGACTTCCGGTAAGCAATGAAGACGTATTGGACGTATCTCAAACAGGTATTTACAGTGTTGAAATCAACGATGGACAATGCACTTACTTGGCTGAAGACTTTGACTTCATTTACGTCGGCATCAACGGTCTCGAACAAGATGTATTTGGTGTTAGTCCGAACCCAACGAATGATCTTCTTCGCCTCACTCCCGGAAAATTTGACCTTTCCAATTGCATCATAGAAATTTGGAATACCTCAGGTCAATTGGTGCTTCGCGAAGCAAAACCATCTTCTACCCTTTCATTGGGCCATTTAAAACCCGGATTGTATGAACTTCGTGTTTTGAGCAACGCTGCACAACAAACTGTTAAACTATTGGTTGAATAAATAGCGCTGTTAATCGTTTGCATATATTCACACCTATGAAGTTTGGAATTCTTTGTTTAGTTCTCGTTTCCCTTTGTTTCTCATCTTGTTCTAAGAGTCCCGCCTGTTGGGGCAAAGACAAGGAGGAGGGAATAATTGAGCAATCGCCAACAATAGAATGCTGGCCAGCAGAGCCGCAAGCTGCCTATAGCATAACAACTCAGGCACGACTTGAGTCTGTTTTTGATATTGAAAATCAGGAGCCCTTGTGCGAATTGCCAACCATCGATTTTGAGACGGAAAGCCTCTTAGGGCTGTTTACCACCGGGGAATGCGAAACAAAATACATTCGCTCTGTTGAAGAAAGCGCGCCAGACAAATCAATTACTTACAAAGTGACCATTAAAAGCTGCGGCAATTGTGATTACTTAGACAGTACGTACAACTGGGTGGTGATTCCAAAGATACCAAGTGACTACACTGTCAAGTTTGAAACCATTACAAATAGCTCATTACTTTAGTTGGATGACTTCGGTGAAACCTATTTCTTCTTCGTATTTATTGTTTCTTCTCAGTCTTTCGTTCGTCATCCTATCATGTGGCAAAGACGATGACGAAGCGATCAATTGCTCCGCTAGAATAGCACTACCACCATTCACTGGCATAACTGAAACCGACGGATCTGGGGTAATGAACGGAACCGTTGATAACACCGATTGGGGATTTGATACGAGTTGGAATGCAGCAGAAAAACAACTCTTTTCAGGCTTTGCTGCGTATAGTCTTAACTGTTCGAATACAGATGGCAACGAGGTGTTCCCGGCGTTTCCCAACGGATTTGATCAAACCTTTTCTGTGCTCGTGAACAAAGGTGCTTCAACCATCGTTCGAATGCGTTTGGTGACAGCAGATGGCACCGTTATTTCTTCAGTTGACAACGGCACTAGTTCGTCCTATCTATTCAACTTGGAAGATGTATTCTACGATAGTTCAGAACCACTGCGATTATACTACGTCTTGGTTCAAAACGATGGCTGCGCCTTTTATGGCCATGGCGATGTGATGGAGAATGAATGATATGTGACTAAATAAAAAAGGCGACCTCAGAGTCGCCTTTTTTATTGTAGCCCCGCCAGGAATCGAACCTGGATCTTAGGTACCGGAAACCTACATACTATCCATTGTACTACGGAGCCATGGTTTCAGGTCTGCGAAGATAATAATGTTGAGCAATTCGGACACCACTTATCGAAGAGGAAAACTGCCTCTTTCCCCGCCTGAATGAGTTTTCGTATTTTTGAATACCTAACGGCTTCATCAATGAAATTTCTAACTCCTCTTTTCGTGCTTTTCTGCACTTCCCTGTCGGCACAATTAACCTTTGGTCCTGAACAGCTTATTGCCAACCCTGACGGAGTGGTAAAAGTATTCAGTGCCGACTTTGACAACGATGGTGACCTCGATTTGCTGAGCACTGCTACCATTGATGGAATTTCATGGTGGGAAAATGACGGGGAAGGTAACTTTGTTCTCGGACAATACCTCCAACAAACTGGTGACGTTCCACTTTGCCAATCCGCCGCCATTGCTGATTATGATCAAGATGGAGACATAGACGTCATGGCGTTTATTAACACAGAGACTTCTACTTCTCCTACCACTTTTCAATATTTCATAAACGACGGAAGTGGCGCTTTTTCAAGCGGATTCATTGTGGGAGACTCAGGCCCCAATGGACAAGAAGTGCAAGCAGCAGATTTTGATAGTGACGGAGATATGGACGTCCTTTTTGCCGAAGGTTCAGATGACGAAATCGGATGGATTGAAAACTTATCTCCTGGCAATTGGGCAACGCCCGAAGTGTTAACCAATCAAGCAAATGGAGCGCAAGCTGTGGCATCATTTGATGTAGACGGAGATGGTGACAACGATATCATTGCCGCAGGAGAATACGACGATGAATGGGTATGGCACGAGAACAATGGAAGTCAAGTGCTTGGTTCTCAACAATTAATTGGCACAGGAGACAACGTGGAGAGCATTGCCTTTGGCGATATGGACGGAGATGGCCTGTTGGACGGATTAGCGGTTTACGCCATAGACGGAGATGTTGTTTGGGCGAAAAACAATGGAACTGGATTCGATGCGACCCAGTTTGTGTTGAACGGAAATGGTTTCCCTGACAACTTTCCTTTATGTGTGGAAGTATTCGATTTAGATCAAGATGGCGATTTAGACCCTGTAGTTTGTAGTTTGCTTAACAACACCATTTCCTGGTTTGCGAATGATGGAAGTGGCAACTTCGGCCCGGAACAAATTATTGCAACAAACGCTACAAATCCACGCCAAGTGGCCTTTGGAGATTACGACTTAGATGGTGATATTGACATTGCTGCCCAGCACTTTGCCACCGATAAATTGGTTTGGTATGAAAACACGTCGCCAGTCACTATTCCCGGATGTACAAATGCTGCTGCATGCAATTATGATGAAAACGCCACCACCGACGATGGAAGTTGTGATTTCTCTTGCTTAGGATGTACTGATGCAACGGCGTGCAACTTTAACGAAACTGCCACCATTGACGATGGCAGCTGTGAATTCATTGATGCCTTTGAAATGTCGTGGAATGGAGATACAACTTTTTGCAACGGCGATGGATCAGAAGACCTCTTCGCCCCTGGTATTTCAAACAATGGAGACTCAGGACAGAACCAAGCCTTCATCATCACACAAAACGATGTGATACTCTATGTGGGCGGTACTTTTAGCGCCGACTTTGAGAGCTATGGCGCAGGAACTTTTGAAGTGTATACCATTTCTTACAACGACAATTTAACAGGGTTAGAAGTTGGACTGGAATTGGCTGCCATTGGCAGCGATTGTTACGACCTCTCACCTGCTATCCAACTTGTGAACGAAGCCGCTGGGTGTACAGACATCGCAGCGTGCAATTATGACCCAGCAGCCAATTGTGATGATGGATCATGCATTGTGGCCGGCTCTACTGAAGGCTGTTTGGATCCACTGGCTTGTAATTACGATGATCAAGCGCTAACTGACAACGGAACATGTTACTCAGCTCCGGAAGGGTTTAACTGTGACGGAACGTGTGTTGACGACAATGGCAACGGAATTTGTGATGTTTTCGAACTAGACGGATGTACGAATCCTGCCGCCATCAATTACTTAGAAGAAGCAACCGAAGACGATGGTTCATGTATTTTCCCGAGTAGTTATTGCGGCGCTGGAACCGTTTGGAATCCTGGAACACAAGAATGCATCTCAGCAACTGATCCTGATTCATGTCCGGGTGACTTCAATTTAGATGGCTTAATCAACTCCACAGATTTGCTACAATTCCTCGGTTTGTTTAATTCTTTTTGCCCGTAAAATCACCTAAATGTGGTATTGGTCTGTGTGCTGTTTGACTGCATCTTTGTGTCATGAAAACAGCGTCAGCAGAATCGACTCCTTGTATCTTTCATGTCATCATGGAAAAGCAGCATGGCTTCTCCAAGAAGAAGTGTTGTAAGAAGCATAAAAAGGGAAATCGATGCAAGAAATGCCCAGGTAGAAAGTAATTTGCGCTACCTTCCCTTCAAATTCTGACACCTTGAACACCCCACTCAATCGAGTAACCATCTTAGACCATTGTGCCTCTTTTCTGCGTGAACGGAAAGCAGAGATTGACAAGCAATTGCGCGACTTAGAAGAATCCCTCGGGAGTGAGTCGAAAAGTACCGCGGGTGACAAACATGATACGGCCCGGGCAATGACGCACTTGGAGCAAGAAAAGCTAGGCCGAAGAGAACTCCTTCTCTCGAAAGAAATTCACTTACTCTCTAAAATCACCAATGAATCCGTGCCGAATACGGTAGAGCTTGGTAGCGTGGTGTATTTAGATAGACTGACCTTTTTCCTCGGCCCTAGTATGGGCAAAATCGAAGTGGAAGGACAACAGGTCATGGTCATCTCTCCTTCGGCTCCCATTTCCCAGGCGATGTTGGGAAAGAAAAAAGGAGACACCTTCACCTTCAATGGTATCCAACGAGAAATCGTAGCGTTGGATTAATTCCTTTCAATTTTATTGGCAGTAAAAAAGCCACTTCGATTGATCGAAGTGGCTTCAAAACCTAAAATGCGAGGTGGTTTTTATCTAAAGATTACAAATCGTTTGCTCGATTTACCATCTGGAGATATCATGTGTACAAGATACGTACCTGATTCTAAATCTGCCGTAGGAATCTTGATTAATTGATTTCCTTCTGGTCTAGTCATCGATTGATTTTGAATGACTCTACCTTGGATGTCAGTAATCATTAATGTGAAGCTTGTTTCCTTCGCCAGATTGAAAGCAAGATTCACTGCTTCATTCGCCGGGTTTGGATACAGATTGACTTCACTAAACAACTCTTCTGTTTGAGCTACCAATTGAGTATCGTCTTCCGTTTCGCCGTCAAGTCTTGCGGCATTCGAACAACCCGTAATGGTTACATCGTCAATATAAATGTAATCTGAGTTGGTTGAAGCATCGCATCGGAATCGGATTCGCGTGTTTGACGAGAACGGACCTTGAATGGTCACGGCATCTCCGTAGAAACTGTTGTTATCGAAAGATGTCCCAGCAGCGTACGACGCCACTGTTGAATAACTACTTCCGCCATTGGTAGAAATTTGCAACCAAAAGTCTTCGCCGTTTTCCATGCTTCTAGCGTAGAAGACAAAGTCAACCGTAATATCTTCGAAGCTAGAAAGATTCAAATTGTCTGTAGTTGTTGTAGAAGAGTTGGTATTGTCTCTTAGTCGCACACAACGTGAGCCTGTAAACGCATAGTTCGCGTCTTGAGAGCTTCTTCTGCAATCCGATCCACCGTCATTCCAAATTCCCCAACTATCAAAAGAGGTACTGTTAACAGTTACTGTTGAGCATTCGCCCGTATTGCAAGGGGCACAAGAACCGCCGCAATCAACTCCTGTTTCGTCACCATTTTGAATACCGTCGTTGCATGTTGGACAGGCCTCGCATGAACCGCCGCAATCAACGTCTGTTTCATCGCCGTTTTGAATGCCGTCGTTACAGGTTGGACAGGCAGCACATGAACCTCCACAATCAACGTCTGTTTCGTCGCCATTTTGGATGCCATCATTACATGTAGCACACGGTGAGCAAGAACCTCCACAGTCAACACCTGTTTCATCTCCATTCTGGATGCCATCTGAACATGTTGGCCCTGGGTCTCCCCCACCAACGCAGAAGTTCGTTACATCTGAATTAGCGAATGAACCACCTGAGGCTAACGTTGATCCGCCACCAGAAACGGCATATGAACCATTTCCATACGAGCAACAGATTCCATCTCCATAGGTATCATTGATTGTAAAATCGTAGCAGCCGTCTGGCAAGCAGTAAGTACCTGAAACAGTTGATCCATCTGGCTGTGAAGCGTATGTTCCACCAGAAGCAACCACGGTTCCTCCGGCATTCGTAACGGTCCAACTTGTTTCTTCAGGGTAATTATCCAGTGTAATAGAAACAGTTACTTCTGTTCCATCACAGGTACATGGTAGACATGAACCACCGCAGTCAACTCCTGTTTCATCGCCGTTTTGAATACCGTCGTTGCAAGTAGGCGTAACGGGCGTTCCACATGCCTGTGAAGCAAGTAGACTAGCTCTATACCCTCCGCTTTCGAAAAGTGCGCGCATTCTGTTCTTCTGGCCTGAAGTCATTAAGTTCATGCAAGCATCGTCTGAGTAGTCCATATAGTTCTGCACCATATCAGTTGAACCACAAGAAACGTGTCCAGTTGCACAACCGTAATTGGCACCATCTGACTCTGGCGTATCTGATACGAAATCATCTACTCCGCAACCACCATCTCCCCAGATGTGGCGAAGGTTCAACCAGTGTCCTACTTCGTGGGTACCAGTTCTTCCAAGGTTAAAAGGAGCGGTAGCCGTTCCAATCGTTCCAAAGTATTGGTAGTCGATTACAACCCCATCAGTAGCGGCGCTTCCGCCCGGGAATTGTGCATATCCTAAAATTCCGCCACTAATGTCGCATACCCAGATGTTCAGGTAATCTCCTGCTGGCCATGCATCTTTTCCACCCGAAGAATTGAACTTCATTTGGTCATTCGTACCAAAAGCAGACGTTGACGTTGAAGTTCTTGTAATTCCATTGGTTGGGTTACCGTTTGGATCTGAACTAGCCATGCAGAATTCAATTTCCGAATCAGCTGCTTGTGACCACACATTGTTCGCGTCAGCATTGGTTCTTCGAAAATCTTCGTTCAATACATTGATTTGAGAAAGTATCTGCGCGTCGCTGATGTTTTCCGTGTTGTTGTTATACAGCACGTGCACTACGCAAGGGATGGAGATCACACCATTCACGGCTTTTTCACCGCTCTCGAGTACTTTTTTGGTGTGTTTTTCGATTCTGTCAAGTTTATCTGCTCTTTTGGGGTCAGACTGAAGTTGACTTTCTAGGTATTCCATTGAACCACAATTTCTTTGCGCGTTCAACATTCCACCTGCACAGAGTAGCAGGCAGAGCAAGAGTAATTTTGCTCTCATAAAGTTGGATTTAGTTGTTATAAGGTTCTCATGGACGAAAGAGTACCACCTCAGACGTCGCGTTAATAAGGTACACGATAAAACCTTAGAAATCCAAATATTGCACCACTTGAATTTTAGCAATAGAGCTGTGTAACAACAACACTTTCATTGATTATAAACAGGTTATAGCCAACTCATAATGTTATACACGCCGATTTATAAACAATTAAAACCCCAATAATTACCCACCTATGCGCACAGCAGCATTTTTCACGGTTAACTGCACGGTATTCCCGGTGTTCTCTTCTTTGGTCGCAAGCATGGTTCTGTCGTGATCATCTACATTCTCATCGGTTATTACCAAACCTGTGATCACACAAGACCAATCGCGTACATTTTCCAAATCCACGTCGAATGAACCTTGAAAATCGAGCGCAAAATCGAGCATCAAGTCTGTCCCCGAACTTCTTATTTTGAGGGATCTACAAGAGGCGTTAATGGACCTCATTCTGAGCTCTCCCATTCTGCAATTGACATCCATGCTGGTTGCGAGCTCTTGCAGTCGGATGTCTGTAAGGAAGGTAGTCCCTGTTACTTTTCCTGCCTTTTCAATTCGAAGATCATCATTGCGGCTATCCAACTGAAGCGATAGAACATCTTCAATTTCGATATCGCTTGAATTGGACTTGATGAAAATGTCTTGCGCTTCATCAATTCGAACAGACTCTGAATAGCTGATATCTAGCTTACCATTGCCTATTTGTCCAAGTTTGACTTTTCCATATTCCACCTTGATCCGGTTCGGGTTGGGCAAATTGTTGGCGCGTAAATCTCCGTGAGAGACCTCCACATCTAACTCACCAGTGTAGTTTGTGAAGTAGACGTCACCAAATTTATTCAGTACTTCAATGTCCAGCCCATCTGGCAACCAAATGGTGAGGTCGACCTTAACGCGTTGGCCGCTTCCAAAGCTTCGCTTGATTCCGTACATCCCTTTCTTCAGGAAGCTCACTTCTTCTGCCCATGAGGCTTCAATGATGATGAAACTACCGCTCTGATTAATCTGAACTACACTTTCTCGATACTCTTCAACCTGCTTCCCATCTGAGAAGTAGACTTTTCTGCAGCTGGTTACCCCTAGAGAGAGAATGACTG
>JAQWQB010000139.1 GCA_029245065.1 Flavobacteriales bacterium
TCATTGTACCAAATGCCAATGCGGAAATCTTCGGAGCTCAATCCAAACGCCCCTAGCGAATAGACGTTCTTCATCATCAAGTCCCACATAGGAGCAGGATCTCCGTTGTCAAGTTTCACTTGCGTAATACTTGACTTCAGCATCTTTAATATCAAGGCGTTTGGAGCAGCAAACCCATCTTGAGACAGGGTACCAATCTGATACGTTTCGCCTCCCAAAGTATACTCATACGAAACGGCAAGTACCTCAGCGTTGTTCAGTGCTTGACGAAGTGAGATGAATCCCAAACGTGCGTTGTAGGTATATTCAGAAGCCGTCAACTTTCTGGCGTTACCAACACGTTCGTAGTGAATACCTTGCTGGTAGCCCATGCCCATGGAGGCAATTGCTCCGTTTGCACCTGTATATCCCATGACCTCATCATTGGAGATCATGTCATTGAAAATATCGTTGTTGAGGTTACTTGGTGACTGGTTGGCAGTGATTTCCAATCCTCCACCATCAGCAAGCTGACCGGTATTCAAGTTCGAAGAAAGGTAGTTAGGGTGCTCTCCAAGATCAGAGAATCCAATCACATTTCGAACATCCTGTGTATTGGCTTGGGTGTTCACTACCCATACTTCAATACGCGTAATATTCACTCCGGAGTTCACAACAGGTAAACTCGCCAAGGCATTGTCGTATTGATCTCTAAACCATTGTGAGAGGAAGTAGTGTTTATTCGCCTCGTAATTGTCTGCTCTAATGTCGAAGAGTTGGGTTTGAGCTCCTCCTTCAACGGTAATTTCTTTTCGTTCTCCTTGCTGCTGAGAAAAAACAGTGGTGTTTCGAAGGCGACCGAACTGGGTTTCCATCTTCACCCCAAACAAACTCTGGCTACCTGAAATCAAGGTTCCTTGAAGCGGCATACTTACGTTACCGGCTTCTATTTTCTTGATAATTTCATCCTCATCACCAGTGTACTCCAGCTTCATTTGGTTTTCAAAATCAAACGTTGCCTCTGTATTGTACTGGGTGGTAAGTTTCAGTTTTGTACCAATATTTCCGACCACGTTCAGCTGGATTCGCTGTTGGAAATCGAAAGTTGTAATACGCTGTTGACGAATTGGAATTCGTGGATTTTCCGTTTTAGACGTATTGAACCCTAGCGTTAATTCAGCAGACCCTTGTGGTCGAATGGTAATCTCGTTTGAACCGAAAATATTCTTGAATCCTTCACCACCAATATCCAGCTTCGGTGCCCACGCATTGTTCGCTTCGTCTTCCTCTTCTTGGAGTTGGTTCCAGTATTCCGAAATATTCGATTTGATGTCGTAATTCACATACTCATCGAGGGAGTATGAAGTAGATGGTCGAAAGACCATTGAGTCACCAATTGTTTGTCCGATTACGTATTGACCAGTAATTGGATCATAAACAACATTGTAGTTGATGTTTTCAGGCCAATCAAGACTGATTCCGCCTGTATTTTCTGTCGGATTCAAAGGGTCTTCACCGTGTGGTAACGGCAAATCAACATCCCCTGTATCTGCTACCAGAATAGGTTTGTACTGCTTCTTGGCTGTCCTCCAAGAATTCGGAACCACACTTGCCGAACTTACCCAGAAAATTCCGAGTAGCCCGATTAATGCCATTCCTCCGATTAGGTGCTTACCCCTCAAAAACATATTACAGTTGTTTGAGGGCTTTTTTAATCAGTTCTTCGACTGAAATAGCTGTGCCTTCTGTTTTCAAGATTATATCGAGAGTTTTTGATGCTTTGGTTTTGTCGAAGCCTAGCGACGACAATGCACTTAACGCTTCAAGTTTCACACTATTGCCTCCGGAAACAACTTTTTCTGCAATTGAGTCATCTCCAGAGAATTTATCGTGCAAATCTACAATAATCCTTTGGGCCGTCTTTGCGCCAATGCCTTTGATGTTTTTAAAAGTATCTACATCCTTGGAAAGAATAACGCTGACCAATTCATTGGGTTCGAGTGAAGATAAAATCATTCGCGCTGTACTGGCACCAACACCACTCACCGACAAAAGTTTGCGGAATGCTTCACGTTCTCCGGCATCAATGAAACCGAACAATTCGTGCGCATCCTCTCGGATCACTTCATGTACCAATAACTTGCAGTTTTCGTCTTGGACTCGTGAGGCCGTATAAAGACTAACGTGTAAAAAGTAGCCTACCCCTCCACATTCAATAATGCAGTGGGTGGGGCTTTTCTCTATTAGTCTTCCGTTGATATGGTGAATCATGCTATTTCGTTTGTGCGTCTACAACCGCAATTCTGACCATGTTCACGATTTCGCGAACTGATGATCCCATCTGCAAGATGTGGAATGATTTTTTCATCCCAAGTAGGATTGGTCCGATAATCTCTTTTTCGCCCATTTCTTGCATCAATTTGTACGCAATGTTACCTGATGCTAGGTTGGGGAAGATAAGTGTGTTCACCTTCTTTCCTTTCAGTCTGGAGAACGGGAAGTTTTCATCAATCAAGTCCTTATTAAGGGCGAAATTCGCTTGAATCTCCCCGTCTACAATAAGTTCTGGGTTCGATTGGTGCAGCATTTCTGCGGCTTGACTCATCTTAGAAGCGTCTTTTCCTTCCGATGATCCGAAGTTGGAATAGCTCAACATGGCCACTCGTGGGGTCATCTGCATTCGCTTAACCGCTTTCGCTACCAATAATGTAATGTCACAAATTTCTTCTGCTGTAGGATCCATGTTCACGGTGGTATCCGCAAAGAATATTGGTCCGTTTGCCGACTGAACAATGTACATTCCAGCCACTTTCTTGACTTCGTCTTCCATCCCTAAAATCTGGATAGCCGGACGAATAACGTTTCGGTAATTCCTTGTTAGTCCACTAATCAGCGAGTCAGCTTGCCCAGTATGCACAAGCATGGCACCAAAATAGTTTCGATCTCTGACCGCCTTTCGTGCTTCAACTTGAGTCATTCCCTTGCGCTGTCTTAAGGCATAAAGAATTGCTTCAAATTCTTCTCTTCTTTTTCGCTCAGAATCACTTCTTGGATCAATAATCTCCACCTGATCAAGGTCGATGTTAATGTTATTGGTCTCAATCATTTCCGTGATTACAGCATGCTCGCCAAGTAAAATTGGGTGCGCAATTCCTTCATCAAGCGCCTGCTCAGCAGCCTTCAGAATTTTGTAGTGATCTGCCTCTGCGAACACCACGCGTTTCGGTTTTTTCTTCGCGCGAACAGATATGTTTCGAATTAGCTTGCTATCTCTTCCAAGTCTTCTGCTCAAATCTTGCTTGTACTTCGCCCAGTCTTCAATTTTCAACTTCGCAACACCAGACTCCATGGCTGCTTTCGCAACGGCACTGGCTACCGCCGTTATCAAGCGAGGGTCCAACGGTTTTGGAATAATCAAATCCCTACCAAAAGCAATGTTCTGAACATCATAGGCCTCATTCACTTCGTCTGGAACAGACTCCTTGGCCAATTCCGCAATGGCACGAACAGCAGCCAACTTCATTTCATCATTGATACACGTAGCGCGCACATCTAAAGCTCCTCTAAATATGTACGGGAAACCAAGGACGTTATTCACTTGGTTAGGATGATCTGACCTACCTGTGGCCATGATCACATCTTCACGTGCTTTCAGTGCAACATTGTAAGGGATCTCTGGATCTGGATTTGCTAACGCGAAAACGATGGGGTCATTGGCCATGTCCTTCACCATGTCAGCGGTCATAATTCCACCCTTGCTGAGTCCAAGGAACACATCAGCTCCTTTCAACGCTTCAGCCAATTCCAACGGCTCCGAGTCAACAGCAAAATCCTTCTTACGTTCGTCGAGGTTGTCTCGAGATGTGGTCACCAACCCCTTCGAATCATAGACGAGAATATTTTCTTTTTTCGCGCCCAACTTGAGGTACAAGTCTAAGCAAGACATGGCCGCTGCTCCTGCACCACTGACAACAATCTTAACAGAAGATATATCCTTTTCCGCCAGCTCCAAGGCATTCAGCAATGCCGCTGAAGAAATGATTGCTGTACCGTGCTGGTCATCGTGCATGACAGGAATGTCAAGTTCTTCGACCAATCTTCGTTCGATCTCAAACGCTTCTGGCGCCTTGATATCTTCTAAGTTGATTCCTCCAAAAGTGGGTGCAATGGCCTTCACTACAGACACAAAATGATCTACGTTCGTAGCATCTACTTCGATGTCGAAAACATCTATGTCTGCGAAAATTTTGAACAGGAGTCCCTTCCCTTCCATCACCGGCTTACTTGCCTCAGGGCCGATGTCACCAAGTCCCAAAACGGCGGTACCGTTGCTTATTACGGCAACAAGGTTTCCTTTGGTGGTATACTTATATACGTCTTCTTTGTTGTCTGCAATCTCAAGACATGGTTCTGCCACTCCCGGTGAATACGCCAACGATAAATCTCGTTGCGAACTGTAGGGTTTCGATGGAATAACTTCCAACTTCCCTTTCCTTCCAGATGAGTGATAATCTAGCGCCTCTTGTTTTCGAATCTTGTTCATAGAACCGGCAAAAATAGGGGGATTTTTGAGGAATCAACTTTTCAAATCAATTCCTTCGTTGAAATCAATTAGAAATAAATGAAACAGGTCGGTCATTATTAACTCCGAATATGAGCTGTTGCTTATTTCCAGAAAGAGGAATTGAGACCACACTTCGAACGTTGGTAGGGATGTAAATTCCCGTTTCAAGAAAATCTCTAAATGCGAACTTTTGCTGGCCTTTACCCATGAGAACGAGTCCGTTTCCGGCATCATACCGGGTGGTTTCCACTTCTGTGTCGAAGAAGTTTCCTGCCAAGACCAAATCGGGCAAACCATCTTTGTTAAGGTCCGAAACCACAATGGAATTAATCACACTCACTTGGCCTTCTGGTGGGAAGGGAACGAATGAGAATGCACCTCCATCATTGAAGCAAATACCGCTTTGGAAATTTCTTACTTCCTTGACATATGCCTCGTTGATTCCGTCGCCAAGCACCTCTTCGATACTGGCATCGGCAAAGCTTTGGAAATCCTGAAACTTATCGGCAATCTGCGGAATTTGCTCAGAAGAACACTCGCGTCCTCTTACGGGAACGAAACGATCCTTGTATGTTTTTGACAATACGGGGTCATTGGTCCCATTGCCGTCAAAATCTCCACCGTAAATCTTCAAGGGATGGTCATTGTCTGCATGGAACTTGTTGTTTTCGCCAATGTTTCCGAGCACTACATCCAAGTCTCCATCGGCATCAACATCAGCGACCTCCATTGCAAACCACCAACCGTTCATTTCATTGTTGGAAGTATTGACCAAGCGCGAGGCGCTTTTTTCTACTGGAGTATATAAGGTCGGCTCCATCCACTCACCGACAGCTAAAAGTTCTAGTTGGCCATCGTTGTTAAAGTCAACCCAATCAGCTGCATTCACTATCCCAAGTTCATTGAGAGTAGGGTGATCAGTTGTTACATTCACCAAGTTTCCATCACGGTTTTCAAATAGCTGGGAACCTTCACACTGGGGATACATACCAGGAATTACATGTCCGCCGATGAATAAATCCATATCGCCATCTGCATCAAAATCTCCAGCTGCAAGTGCTTTTGAATTCTTGTTCTCCGAGTCAAAATTAGCTGCTCTTTCAAAAGACCCACTTCCGTTGTTGGTATAGAGTCTGTCTTTCGACAAATCTGCATTTGGAGTTAGGTGGTAGCTTCCGCTTGTAACGAATAGGTCCAAATCACCATCTCCATCTGCATCGAAGAACAGTGCTTCATTGTCTTCATACGGAGCATCAGCTGAAAAGGCTGCTTGAGAAGATTCAACAAATTGGTATTTCTCACCTCGTTTGAATAATGCCCCAGGCTGTCCGGCCGCACCTCCTATGTACAATTCTTCATTCCCATCTCCGTCAACATCACCTGTTGCCAGCGCTGGGCCAACACGAGATTCTCTGTGGGGAAGTATTACTTCGCGTTCAAAATCGTTAAAATCATCCTCCACGTGCTTTCGCCCGATACCTGCATTGTACTGATCCAAGTTGGTGAATAGCCGAGGTTCGAACGTATAAACATTTGGAACCCCTGATTTAGCGGATGCGTATTTGGCGGTGATTACTTGATTCAACTTGGGTGATTGAATCGTTTCAAACAGGCCATCCGGGTGAATAATAATGAGTGAATCTATCGACTTCTTTTTCCCAAAGCCGAAATGTAAAACAGGCTGACTGGAAGATTGGTATCCCTTGGCAACAGTCATTTCCTCTACCATAATGGCACCATCAACATAGGCGAAGGCCTTCGTTCCATATCCAAATTTGTTCAACCCGGTGCCTTCCACTTTAATCTGAAGCCAATTCGCACCGGTGTTCTGATTTCGGTAAATGAACGCCGATTCATTGTTGTTATTCACTACCAAGTCCATGTCACCATCTCCATCAAGGTCTCCAACCGCCGCACCAAACGAAAAAGCCGGTTGATCTACCCCCCATTCTTCCTGGACCTTTTCAAACTTCAAGGTGCCTTGGTTCTGGAACGTCAGATTGGATATTTTGGTTGACGGTGTATTCACTGATAGGTCGAACAAGTCAATGGGCATTCCTTGTTCCATTTTTTGTTCAAACTGAAGAGCGAAATCATTGTTTCGAATGTCGTAATTGATGCCGTTTGTAACGTACAAATCCTTGTAGCTATCCTGATCGAAATCCACTAGCAATGCTGACCAACTCCAATCTGTGGAAGCCACGCCAGCATATTGTGCGATATCGGTAAAGAACCCAGCCCCATGATTGACTTGCATGGTATTGGTCATGTACTGATAGTTGTATCCCTTTTGTACATACTCCCAAAAACGTTCAGGTTGCATGGTCGGCATATTCGTCTTGGATCTAACATGATCGGGAGACTGCATATCCAAGGTGACCAGATCGCTTAATCCGTCGTTATTAATATCTCCAGCATCCACTCCCATGGCGGTGAACGATGTATGTTTAATCTTGGTGTTTAACTCATTCTTAAAAGTTCCATCCTGTTGGTTGATGTAGAAATAATCTGGTCGTTCATAGTCATTCGCTACATATATATCTATCCAGCCATCATGGTTTAGGTCAGAGGCGACCACACCTAGCCCGAATGAAAAAGCGTCGACTCCTGCTTCCTTCGACACATCTTTAAACGCGGTTCCGTTTTCGTTTAAGAAGAGCTTATCACTCACAAAATCTGGAAACTCTGCACCATAGGCTACTTTTTGCTTCAAATTGTTCGACGGGGCATTCAGTAGGAATAGGTCCAAGTCATTGTCGTGATCAACGTCAAAGAAAGCCGCCTGAGTAGAGTACGCCACATCTGCAACGCCATACTCTTCAGCTGCTTCTGTGAAGGTTCCATTTTGGTTGTTGATGAAAAGGACATTCTTTCGAAATGAAGGGTCGTCCGCATCCATTTTCCAAGAAGATCTGCAAACGTATATATCGAGCCATCCATCGCCATTGACATCAGCCATGGACACGCCATTTGACCAACCTTGATTATCAAGAATACCCGAAGTAGCACTTATGTCTTCAAACTGAAAATCACCCTTTCCAATGTAAAGTGCGTCATCGACCTGATTTCCCGATAGGAAAATGTCTTGAATTCCATCGTTATTGACGTCACCAATGGCCACTCCTCCGCCATAGAACATTGCGTCCCACGTAAGCTGGTTGACCTCTTCACTAATCACTATTTCATTGGAAAAGGAAATACCTGTTTCACCTGAGGGTAGTAACTCAAATAGTTTTACTGGAGCGGACTGGATTGTTTCGGTTGCGGTAGTCTCTGACTGTTTGGGCTCATCCCCGCATGCGGTGAGGAGAACTACCAATGGCAACAACAGGAAATATCTTTGACTCATATTTGCAGGAAATAGGACTGTAAAGATGGCTAAAGTGATTTGTCTTTGGAAATCTTTTAATAGCGAAAAGAGCTGTTTTCGATTCCTTTGCAACCTGGTTTGGATTCACAATTCGGGTTGTAAATACTGTTATCACAGCGGCTTTAATAGCTAGTCTACCCCCAGGATTAGCCTCACAAACCACTAGGATTCCAACTGTCAAGACACAAAAAAACGCAAAAGAAATAGGGTACAGAGTACACTTTATTGGGGCTGCCTTAATACCCTGTTTACATGTGAAATGGTGAAAAACCAACAATAAGGATTTCACGAAAGCACCTTTGTTTACTGCACATGTAGCGAGAATAGGGCGTTCAACGTTTAATTCTAACGGAAACCGCTCAACCCTATTTTTGTTCACTCCTCTGGGAAATTTATTCGTATGCTTTCCGCACAAACAGGGTTTCTGGAATACGATTATCAGGTCATTTCCTTGTTACACCTTGGGAAATTAGTTCTACTTTTAGGCTGCTAAAAAATTTTGTGTTTTACGGTTTCAAATAATAACTCTTATGAAAAAGACTCTACGTTCTTTACTATTTATTTTCGGAGCAATGTTGACAGTAACTGCGTCTGCGCAGTTGCCAAACGGATCAATCGCTCCTGACTTTACAATTACTGACCTTGACGGAAACGAATGGAATCTATATGATATCCTCGATGAAGGAAAGCAGGTAGTAATCGATTTCTCTGCAACTTGGTGTGGACCATGTTGGACATATCACCAAGGTGGTGCGTTGGAAACAATCTGGGAAGAGCACGGACCAGATGGAACTGACGAAATCATGGTATTCTACATCGAAGGAGATGCTGACACTACTATTGATGATTTGAACGGAACTGGTGGTAATACACAAGGTGACTGGGTTACAGGAACTGGATACCCTATCGCTGATGATGCTGGTGTATCTGATCTTTACGCTGTTGGTTACTTCCCAACAATCTACACGATCTGCCCTAACCGTATCATTACGGAATCAGGACAGGCTTCTGTAGAGCAACACGTGAGCATCTTCCAAGCTGCTTCTTG
>JAQWQB010000141.1 GCA_029245065.1 Flavobacteriales bacterium
GTTCCTTCAGCAATATCAGTTACGTTGATGTTCACGTTTGTAGAAGCAGGGTTTGGATACATTCCAAGTTCAGCTTCGATGATGTCTAGACGCTCTGCGTTAGCAGCAACAACAACTGGAGATTCGATCTCACCAGCAATACCAGCAGGGCCGATAATTGAGATTTGATCAACAGCTCCATAAAGTGTAGCAGCTCCGTTAGAGAACTCAGGCTTCACGATACAATCGTAAACAGCACCTTCAACAAGTCCAGCAACATCGCTCAAACGCATGTAACGGTTAGCCGCTCCACGAGAGTGAGTGATAGGAAGTTGAGATCCATCGATGTTTGTGAATTCCCATGTCCAATCAACAACACCACATACGTAAGGAGTAGCAGCGATGTAATCACCTAAGAAGTGAGGCCCGTAGTTAGCAACGTTGTCAGAAGCACGTAGTGCAGCCAACGGCTGAGCGTTCACGATTAGATCACAAGGCTCATCATTTTGAATCTCGATAGACTCAGCGTTTCCATTTCCATCAGCAAGTGTGAATACAGAGTTGATAGATACGTCATATGAATCATCCCAACCTAGGTCAGCAACGTCAGAAAGTACTACGAACGTGTTCGCACCACCAGCTTGGTATACGAATTCGTCACCAGAAGTCTGAGAAGTGAAAGTGAAGATGTAATCATCAGCACCAACCCAGTCAGCCTTAAATAGGTCACAAAGATCGTAAGGACCAGAACCATAATCACAACGTGTGTCAGGAATAGACTGAGCACAGATATCGAACAAAGCAGGACCTGTAGTAGGATTCCATGGAGATACACGTACTAGGTACATGTTACCCGCAGTAAGGTCACCAACATTCAAGATTTCTCCTCCGTTAACGAATACTACATCTTCAATAGCGATTGAAGTTTCAGAAGCGTCATAGATTTCGATTACAGCGTCAAAGTCTACAGTGTTAACCTCAAGGCTAACTCCTGATGTCATTGGCATGAAAGAGTACCATAGATCATTGTCATCAGCGTTGTAAGTAGCGATAGGAGAAGCTACTGTTGCAGCATCCATATCTTCACCTACAAATCCAGAACAAGAACCTAGAGCGTCCATTGTAAGGCCATAAGCCAATTCTGGAAGATCGTTGATACAAGGACCAGCGATACAAGTACCATCGTCATCTGTAGCAGCTGGGTCGAAGTTACAAGCAGTAATGTCTGTACAACCAAACACTGGACAAGATCCAGTAGCACCAAGATCGATGTAATCAGTACCGAAGCTGGCTCCGTCACCAATTGGAGCTAAATCTAGGTTCACAGAACCTTGAGAAACACCACCTACGATCATTTCAACTGAAGCACCGTTCCATCCGTCACCGAATCCATCGGTCATATCAATTTGGTAGCATCCGTCAGCAAGACAAAGTACTACTGTACCGTCAGCACCAGTTCCACTGTATACGATAACACCGCCACCGTCAAGAACGTCGAAAAATACTTCACCTGGGAATCCACCTCCATCAACAACAAGGTCAACACAAGTATCAAGACAGCAAGAACCATCGTCAGTTACTGCAGCAGCATCAAAGATACAAGCTGCTGGGTTAGTACACCCAAGAAGGCAAGCCCCCTCGTCAATAGAATAGTTCAAATCCCATGTACCTGTTGTTCCGAGGTATCCGTCGAACTGTATGAAATACGTCCCAGCTGGAAGATCACCACAAGCGATATCAAGCACAGAAAGCAATCCACCAAGAGGATCATCATCGTTACATGCAACTTCGTTGAAAGAAGCATCAAATACAGTCAACTGAGAATCTGTAGGACCAGAAGGGTTAGACGTAGACAATGAAACTGCTGCATCAGCGGTTGTTGTAAACGTGTACCAAACTGAAGTCTGCTCAACATCACCACCGAAGTGACAAGAACCTGCAAGACCTTCGTTTTGACAAGCAGCATTGTTGTCTACTAATTCAACACCTGTTCCAGTGATTGTGATTGCGTTAGCACTCAAATCATTTGCTACAGGAAGTACACAAGATCCATCATCCGTATCAGCTGCTGCATCAAAGTTACATGCAAGAGGATCGATACATCCGAATACTGAGCATGTTGTGTTAATAGAGAACGCTGTAGTTGAAGGTGCTCCTCCAGAAATAGGAGAAACATCTGCACCTGTAAGTGTCCAACCTACTTCACCTGTGAAACCACCGCCACCAACAACAAGCTCGTAGCATCCGTCAGCAAGACAAAGAATATCTTGACCAACAGCAGTTCCGTCACCAGTTTCAGCACCGTCAAGGTCACCTAAAGCAACAGAAACAGGAGCCAAAGGATCAGCAACGTCAAAAATCTCATAAAAGTTACCATTCCATCCGTCACCGAATGAATCAGTCATATCAAATGTGATTTCGTTATCAAGGCAAGAAGCTACAACTGGGTAAGTCAATCCTGAAATCCCCCCAGCATCACCAGGACCTACTTCGAAACCAGTTTCAGTACCAGCTCCAGCACATCCAGCAGTGTGAACATAATCAACACGTCCAGAAACCTGATCACCACCTACGAACATTTGAACGTTGATGTTGAAAGAAAGGTCACCATCTGTTGTGAACTGTCCAAGAAGGACACGGTTCATTGCTCCAGAAGGCAAAGAAGATGCAGATGTCGGAAGGGTAAACCAAGCTCCATCGTCCATAATTAAATTTTCACCTGTTGTGTTCATTGATGGTCCAAAAGGATCAGCAGGTACAGTTGCCGCCTGACCAATGTCAGAAGCTCCTGCAGACAAAGAGTTCTCAGCTCCAATAGTGGTCCAAGAATCAGCCTCAATGTTTGGGAACACAGCGTAAAATGCAGGGTTAATTCCTTGCGGGTTTACATTACCAAAAGCATCATTGAAGAATGTTGTGGTAGTAGATACATTTAGCGGATGACAGTCAAGGATAGCGAATACCGCAGTAATCTTATCCGTTGGTGACGTACATTCCGCATACACACGGTAGGTAGTTGTACCTGCAGGTTGAACTGAGAGTGCGTTAGTAAGCGTATACGCTTCTGTTACCACTCCAGTCAACTGAGCCATCGAAAGAAGGCCAGTACAAACTGCCGTTAGAGTTAATAAGAGTTTTTTCATAGTGCTAGAATATATAGTTAATTAGAAAAGAAGCCGGTAACCGGAGTTACCGGCTTCTTTTTATTTGGTTACAATTTTAGATACAAGATGATCCGAATGCACCTAGGAACTGAAGAAGGTCAGTTGCGTTGATCAGACCGTCACCGTTCAAGTCCTCAGGACATGGGTTAGCCGTATCAAACAGACAAGAACCATCATCAATAGATGCTCCAGCTAAAGGATCAAAGTTTGTAGCGTCTGGGTAAGTACATCCAATACAAGAAGCGTACTCACAAGCGTCACAATCAGCGATGTTTGCTGCAGGATCGAAGTTACAAGCGATTGGCTCAACACATCCTGTTATACAAGCACCAGCTCCAAGAGAGAAGGTGATTTCACCAGCTCCTACAGGAGAACCTCCAGAAACGATTCCTTCGTTTGTTCCGAACAAGTTCCAAGAAACTTCACCTGTGAAGCCACCTGCAACAAGTACGATGTAGTAACATCCATCAGCAAGACAAAGAACGTCAGTACCAGTCGAAAGACCGTCACCTTCTTGTGCTCCGTCAAGATCACCACTAGCTACCAATACGTCATCAATCGTGTAGATTTCGTAAAGGTTACCGTTCCATCCGTCACCGAATGAATCAGCCATCTGAACTGTCAAGCAGTTCTCGAAGCAGCAAGATCCGTCTTCAATAGTTGCTGTAGCATCGAAGTTACAAGCACCAGCGTCAGTACAACCTGCACAAGTAACGAATTCACAAGAACCGTCTTCATCAGTTGCAGCTGGATCGGAGTTACAAGCAGTAGCGTCAGTACAACCACAAACAGCAGCTCCAATTGTGAAAGACACAGAGAAGTCACCGATAGCGTTACCACCAGCTGGAGTTCCTTCAGCAGCAAGAACGTTTCCTAGTTCGTCAACGATGTCGATAGCAGTTTCGAATGCGAATGTAGATCCAGCAACAGTTACTGTATAACATCCATCCTGAAGACATAGTAGATCGAATCCAGACTCAGCACCAGCAAAGTTATCTTCATCTACGAAGAACAATGCATTATCAATTGTGTTAGAAGCGATTACTGTTCCTAGACCATCAGTGATAGTGTAAGTACCGTCATCCCATCCGTCACCGAATGAATCATACATGTTAACCTGAACAGGAGTACCTGGTCCACCAGCACAAGTATCAGAGAAGAAGTCACAAGTACCATCCTCGATGTTTGCAGCTGGATCATAGTTGTAAGCAACTGGGTTAGTACATCCTTCAACAACAACCTCACAAGCGATATCCATCACGAATGAACCGTTATCGTCAGTCAATGGATCACCATCAACGTCTTCAGCACCAATGTAGATGTAGTAAGTAGAAACACCGTCACCGACGAATGATACAGATACGTCATCTTGATCGAAGAAACCACAAGAACCGAAGTCAGCAGCTTCTGAAGCGAATGTTCCGTCTACTTGATCAACACAAGCAAATGGTCCAGCACAATCAGCAGCAGTCCAAACATTGATTTTAGAATCAATTACAGAACCACAAGTAGAGATTGTTACAAGATCAGTTGTTGCAGGCAACGTGTACCATACACCAGCTCCTGGAGCAGCGTCACAAGGAAGAAGTGTTGGAGCACCAGTTGCAGTAGAAGCACCTGTTGAACCTACAGTTGAAGAGTTACAAGCTACAGCAATCGCACCAGCACACTCATCGTTAGCAGGAGCAGTAGTGTAAAGACAAGTACCATCATCAAGTGTAGCAGTAGCATCATAGTTATCTGCAACAACGTCAGTACATCCTAGGAACTCACAGTCAACTGTGAAATCGAAGTCACCACATCCAGCAGGATCAGTAGTGAATACTGAGAAGTAGTAATCAGTGTTAGGAACCAATACCAATAAGTCAGAGATGTCACCAGCACACTGGCCAGTTACAAGACAACCTACTTCATCAACAAGTGTACCACAAGCACCAGTGTAAACCATCAAACCAACTTCAGAACCAGAGATGTTGTTCAATTCGAAGTTGAATGTATCACAAGTACCAGAGTTGAATGTGTAGAATACATCGTAAGCGGTGTTGAAACCAGCTACGAAGTTAGGCGCGTCAGAAGGAGAAGCACAACAAAGTGAACCTGTTGCAGCAACACCGTCAAGCATTGGAAGGGCAGCAGCACAATCATCGTTAGCTGGCGCACCCGTTCCTGGACATGGCTGACAAAGAACATCTAGTGTGAAATCAATACCAGCTCCAGCTCCAAATTCAGAAACAAGGATGAAGTAGTTGTTACCAGTCTGTGTGTTGAATGCAATCTCAGAAAGAAATCCACAAGCGTCATCGTTAGATCCTACACAAACAAGGTTTGTACAATCAGGAGCTCCAACATAAACGTGGATCTTCGTGTCACCACCAGCAGAGTTACAAGTTCCAACGATTACCTGCTCATCAGCAGCAGCGTTGAATTCGTACCATACACCTGGAGAAGATACATCAGCACCACCACATACAGATCCAATTAGACCTTCGTTGTCAGTAGCAGCAATTGTAGTTCCAGGGATAGAAACTCCACAAGTAATAGGCTCAGCATCACAAACGTCGTTGTTTGCTGGAGGACAGATACAAGATCCATCATCAATAGTAGCAGAAGGGTTGTATCCAGCACAAGCAGGATCAATACATCCTTCGATGTCACATCCACCAGTGAATCCAAAATCAACTTCAATCGTTCCAGGAGCACCTGAACCGTAATCGTTACCTAGAGCATCAGATAGAGACCATCCGACTTCACCTGGGAATGTTCCGTCAGTTACTTGGAAGATATAACATCCAGGAGCAACACATGCAGAAGCAGTACCAACAGTAAAACCGTCTCCTACAGGAGCAGTATCAAGATCTCCAGAAGCAACTAGACCTCCAAGATCATCAATGATGTTCCATGTAGCACCGTTCCATCCGTCACCGAAAGCATCAGTCATATCAATAAGAGCAAGGATTTCACCACCAAGGCAGTTCACACAAGAACCATCATCGATAGTTGCCAATGGATCAAAGTTTGAAGCCAATGGATCAGTACATCCAGCGCATGAAACGAAATCACAACCGAAATCAAAATCAGCTAGTGGATCGAAGTTACAAGCCAATGGATCTGTACATCCAGGTGTACATCCAGCACCAATCTGAAGAAGTTCAGAACCTACAGTCGCGGCATCTCCGCTAGTTGCTGTATCAAGATCACCAGTGATAATTACACCACCAGCATCAGAGAACGTGTATGTTGCACCGTTCCATCCGTCACCGAAACTATCAGTCATGTCATACGTGTAACATCCATCAGTAAGACAAAGCTCGAATGTACCAGCTCCACCTGCAGCAACAAGAGCTCCAAGGTCATCTATAATTGTCCAACCGATTTCTCCGTCGAACGTTCCACCACCAACTGTATAAGTGATACAGTTATCGAAGCAGCAAGAACCATCATTAGCAGTTACAAGTGCAGAGAAGTTACAAGCAGCTGGATCATCACATCCAACGCAAGAAAAATCGCACGACCCATCATCCAAAGTTGCTGCACTATCGAAGTTACAAGCACCTGGATCTGTACAACCTGCGCATGAGAGGAATTCACATGTCCCGTCATCAACGGTCGCAGATGGATCGAAGTTACAAGCGATAGGGTTTGTGCAACCACCAGCAACTGCAGCACAGGCCAATGTCATTTCATATGCACCTTCACCTGCACCGAATCCTCCTACTACTACATAGTAGTCTGTACCAAGAGCAGAAGTGAATTCTACCTGAGACTGAAGTCCACCGAAATCGTCATTACCTGTTACACAGGTGTAAGCACCACAAGCTCCAGTGTAAATATAGAGTTTTGTGTCATAATTTGTTCCCGGGTTTACCGTAGAAACTGTAATTAGGTCACCTGTTCCTGCGAACTGGTACCAGTGAGCTCCACCGGTTCCAATTGTTGTTACACAAGTAGGTCCATCGTTTACTGAAGCTCCAGTTGTTAGGCCAATTACTGCATCGCCACAAGCGATTGGTAACGCATTGACACACCCGTCCTGAGCGTTCAGATTGCTTGTCCATAGTGCCATCATGGCTACAAATAGGACTGAAGCAACTTTCGTAAAAGTTTTCATCATCGTTTTGGTTTTGGTTAATTCACATTATTTATTCAGGGTTAGTCCCCCAGTTGATTCTCGGCTTTCCGAGTCAAATCCTAAGCAATAATGCACTGAAACCCACACAGTCAATTGCCGTGCCAGCTCAACGCAAATCATTTAACTACTTGATAAACAGTATTTTATATTCATCCCTTCTCTTAGAAGTTTATCCCATTTCTGGAAAAAACATCTCATTCTGCGACGACTTGGGTGATAAGTTAGGTCTAATAATGAGAGTATAAGTCACTTTTAGCGTCCTAAATTTATCAAACATTACCTCATACTTCCAAATAAAATTTAAAAATTGCTGATATTTAAGTGCTTATCTATCATTATTTGCCGTTGGTCGAACGAACATTCATATCGCCTTTCATCCATTCCCCCGCACCTTGCAGGTTGATTTGGTCTGTGATTTTGCTTTTTGCACTATTTCAAAGCAATCAATCATTTTCTCAAATCAGTATAAATGAAGTGTGCGCATCGAACAGCGACACCTACTTCGACGAGTATGGTGAAGCAGACGACTTGATAGAACTTCATAACACAAGCGATACAACCATTGATCTATCCAACTGGCGAATCGGTAAAAACGAATCGTTTGAAGAAAGCTACCCTCTCCCACCCGCAGAAGACCTAATACTCGAACCAAACGCCTTTGTAATACTATGGGCTGACAACCAAAGTACACAAGGCCCTTCTCACCTACCCTTCCAACTAAACAATGAAGGAGACTTTTTGACACTATATAACGACGTAGGCGAAATTATCGACCAACCATACATTCCTCTCCACCATGTCAACAACTCATGGGGAAGAACATCAGACAACGAATGGCGAAACTTCGTCACCCCCACCCCACTGGAAGAGAACAACACAGCATCGTTCGATGGAACATTGACACCTCCAATCTTCAACTTCCCTTCTGGCCTGTACCCCGCGGCAATTGAATTAATCCTATCACACCAGAATACAGATGCACTCCTCCATTACACCCTGGATGGCAGCTCACCCTCTACGGATGACAACCTCTTTGACGCCTCCTTGTTGGTTGAAACAAACACCATTATACGGGCAGCGGCTTTCGCACCGAATTTCATCCCAAGCAAGCCCGCCGCTTTCCATTGCTTACCCGAAGCAACAAACAGCACCCCCATTATTAGCATCACTGCAGACTTCTATGAACTTTTCGGTTTCTTCGGAATCATCAACCAATGGGATAGTCAAGAAGAGATAGCAGCTTCTTTCAGCTACATCGTTAATGGGAATGCACCGTTTGAAGAAGCCTGCGGATTGGAACTTCACGCACCCGCCCCGCTCGAACAGCATGGATTTCGACTTTCAGCCAAATCCATTTACGACAACCCAACATTTGATTATCCTTTCTTCGGTGAAAACCAACCTGCTACGTTCGACCGACTCATCCTTCGAAATGGCGGAGATGACGCCTTCGAATTAGGAGGGACTTTTTTACGTGATCAAATCATACACGCTGCCTTCGATGAAATTCGCCCGGAACACAGCCACTCCGCCTCCAAATTGGTTTCAACCTACCTCAATGGTGAATATTGGGGAGTACATCATTTACGAGAACGAATAGATAGCGCTCACATTTCTCATCACTTTGGACAGCACGACGTCGACCTTCTTGAAAGATCTGCTCAGTTCTTCGCCACCAGAAATAGCTTGAGCGGCACATGGGAAGACTACGACCTACTTGAAGAGTCTGTTGTTTCTCTTGATTTGGCTCAAACGGAAAATTTCGAAATGATTTCATCGTGGATGGACCTATCCAATTTCACTGATTACCAATTGCTACAGATTTTCATTTCGAACCAAGACTGGTTAAGCAACAACATGAAGTTTTGGAGACCAATTGATGAGTCTGAACCATGGAAATGGGTTCTATGGGACACCGACTGGGGGCTTGGCATGTGGGGAGAAACATTCCCCGTTGGATCTCCTGACTGGAACGCGCTAGAATTTGCACTCTCTGACTGGGGTGGATGGCTCGAGGATGAAGTGGAAACTGAACTTTTACAGAACCTCGTTGAAAATGACACATTCTTGCATGACTTCGTTTCACGCGCAGCAGATCTTCGGAACTCCTCTTTCGAAACGTACCGATGGAACGAACGAATAGACAGCGCCCTTGTTGAGTTAAGCGATGTGACAGACGAACATTTTGCCCGGTGGAATATTGATGAATTAGTCTGGGGCGAAGAAGTTGACACGCTGCGGTCATTCATCACTGAACGTCCAGGAATTTTCTTGGAGCATTTCACACAGCAATTTGAACTCGGCGAAATCAACACCCTAGCACTCAACACTTTCCCGGAGGGTATTGGCGGATTCGAAGTGAACTCCCTTTCCCTTGATAGCTCGGAATGGGCAGGCGACTACTTTGAATTTGTTCCGGTTCGAATCAAGGCACTTCCTCCGATTGGCTACAATTTTGTAGGCTGGTCAGACGACATGACAATGGAGACCGAACGGATGATTGACCTCTCTTCTGACAGCTCCATTACCGTATTATACGAACTCGCAACCATTAATAATGCAGTTCAAATCAACGAAATCATGTACGCTTCTACTGCCAGTGAAGCATGGATTGAACTCAAGAACCTAAGCCCTGAAAACATTGACCTATTTGGCTTTTCATTGGGTATCGACGAAGAACTTATGGTGTTTACCGACAGCATAACAATTCTTCCGAATGCGTATTTCATTGTTTGTGAGAACACCTCATTATTCGACATTGCATATCCCTCATTTACAGGTCAACGTTATGAAATGACCTCACTTGATTTGCCCAACGACCCAACAACCCTTCGCCTTATTAATCCATTAAACACATTGATTGACAGCGTTAGGTACACACAGTCTTCGCCCTGGCCATACCAAGCAAACGGCTCGGGAGGTTCAGCAGAATTCAACGAAGCGGAGACAGAAAATTCTTTGGGAATCAATTGGCATTGTCAGAGCACGGAAGAAGGTACACCAGGAGAACAAAACTCACTTCCGGCTTCGATCAATGCACCACAAGAATCATCAATTTCCATTGCCCCAAACCCTTTCCAAGATCAACTAATGATTCAACTACCTGTGTTTTATGGTCCTTGCACAATTAACATTTACAACATTCAAGGGCAGTTGGTACATTCTGAAATTTCGGGGCAGCATTCGCACCAACAGCTGATACTTTCACATCTGGAGACCGGATGTTACACGTTAACCGTTTCGAACGGCAACGATTCATTTCAACATCTTGTTATAAAGCGATGATTACCACATGTCGGCATGCCAGCTTTCAGAAAATGGCACCTTCCATGATGCCTTGAGCTCTCCAACGTTTTTAGCCAACGTATTGAACACCGCGGTAGCATCGGAGATAATATTCGCTTTTCGCTTCGCCCAGAAATCATGCATTTGATCTTCGACCAATTCACCTTCATTCTCCCAGACGATGAGCGTGCGGTTGAAAAAATCCACCTCCATTTCATCTCCTAACTTTTGGATCAAGTGAACAGAACTATCAATGGAACATCCAGTTGCTTCTTGTGCATTTTCATCTACACCTAGAATCAACCATCTATTACTGCGCACTTCATAAGCAGCAGACAATTCTTTCCCATGGGCCTGCCATTGATTAACAAAAGGGGTCATCACCGCGTCTATCTTGCTCAGGTGTTCGCGAGTTAACGGCTTATTCGATTGGTATACCCAAATTCGGGCATGATCGGGTAGTGAGTTCAAATTCATAACGCGAAGGTAAGGAGGAATTAGATGCGGGACCGCAATCTTCCGACTACAAAAAGCACCAGGGCTGGCATCGGGCTTTGCATGAATCCAAGCACCTTTCGCGCGATGTTATATCCAGGTTCAGGCATGGAAATCAGCTTCCCACCGACTAAGAAGAACCCGGCTAGGACGAAGCAAATGGCCATCATCCACAGGAGTAACTTGGTGAAAAACGCATCGTCGAAGGCCCACTTGAGGAAGAGGAAGTTGAGCAAGACATTTAGTACAATGAACACAACTGCCAAGCCCCACTTGAGCGTTGTTAATTGCGATCTTGAAAAAGAATGCAATGATTCAATGGGATCGTGGCTATAGTAATAATTGAAGGGAGCATCTATTCGCTTCACATCCAGCCATGCTTTTCTTTCCTCCGGAGACCAGTCATAGAAAGCAGGTTCTGAAGCCGTTTGTTCGAGGTAAAAATTCACGTTCACCTTCACCATTTCTTGGGCGAAACCAAGCAGCAGCATGAGCGGAAGTAAGAGCCAGTGTTTCACGAAGCAGGTGTTTTAGCAGGCTTCGTTTTTTGGACTGAAAATTTTTGAACCCAGATGTACCATAGCAAAAACACGAAGGCATATACGATGACCGTAAATGTATAATCGTGGTTGAAGTCGAGCAGGTCAGGACGGTAATTGACAATAGTAGCAAGAGCAACTACTCGCAGTACATTAATGTAATGAATGGCGACAACGCCTAACGGCATGAACCAAGCCTTGTGTTTCCATGGTCCTGGGTAGGCCAACACGAAGATGGAAAAAAGGGCGAACAGTATAATACCGTCACAGGGTGCTCCAATGGTTACTCCGGGAGAGCTGGCAATTCCGACATGATTTCTCCAGGTTCCATCATCGAACACCCGAAGTTCGTACCCTAAAATTTCAAGTATTGACTCAGTGCCTTTTACAATTTGATCTACTACCCATTCGTCTAACGAAGAATGTGGTCGAAGCACAAATTCATACAGAACGTACCAGCCCAAGTAGGCCAAGGCACCAATAATTAGAAAGCTCAGTAAAGGATTATCCTTGAGCTTCGAAATCATTCTTCTTTCTTGATTCGGTCGTATGCTTTCTTTCCGCCAAGAGCAATCCCAGCAGCAATCAAGAAGCTTGCACCTCCATCAATAGGGCAAACTGGCCCAAATGGTCCGTCACATGGTGTACCACCACTATCTGGGAAGGGAGCATCTTGTCCGAATGCAATCATTGGAAGCACCATCACAGTGATAAGCGCAACTCTAGCAATCCACTTTCTTAACATGATTAAGGTATTCAGTTTAAGCAAAAGTACGAATTTAACTTTAGGGTTGAATCATTTCCCATAAATGGACTTCTAAAGCTCTGCATTGTTATATTTGTGCCGTAGACTCACTATATGGCGCAGAACAAAGCCTCCTTTATTGACCCCGAAGATCTTCGGCCGATATTCAAATTCGTCGGGAAGAACTGGCTAGCACTTATGTTGCTACCCGTGATTACCTTCGTTGTTGCGTACATTGTTACGTACCAAACGCCAGACATTTATGCGGCGAAATCAGAGATTCTTCTTCGGTCTCAAGAGACGTATGATTACCAGTCTCAGATTTACAGCAACGTTGGTTATTACACCTTGCTTGCAGATGTCACCAACCAACAACGCGTTCTTTCTTCGTACGATATCATTTCGAAATCGCTTACCAAACTTGATTACAACATCTCGTATTATTTGGTAGGTCGACTGAAAACGGAGCAGCAAGACAATATTAGCGCGCTGGACATCACTTTTGCGAAAGATAAACTGGGAGAACCAGTTATTCATCCGAGCCTCTTGAATCAGCCCATCAACGTAAAAGTGCTTGACCTAGATCGTTTCTCCATCAGCTACGAGCGGATGGGCGAACAAATCACCAAAGAGTACTTGTTTGGTCAACAGATTGAAGAGCCTGATTTCACCATGGTCATTAATAAAACTGACCGGATTGACGAGGGCACCATTGAAAATAACAAGGACATCGGGTTCCAATTCCGTGTGCACAGTCATAAATACTTGGTCAGCAAGTACAAACGTGCGCTAACCATTGAAAACATTGAATACACTTCCATCTTAAACCTTCAAGTTGAGAACGAAGTTCCCGAGCGTGCCAAGCGATTCTTGGATACGTTGAGCACCGTTTACATCGACTATACGCAACAGACGCGGATTGACGTCAACGAAAACACGCAACGCTACATTGACAAGCAACTTGATGAGCTCGAGTACATTTTGGACTCGTTGGAATACATGCTTCAGTCTTTCCGCGATTCGAACCGCATCCTGGATTTAAGTAAGGAACAAGAAGAGTACTTTAAAAGCATGGTTGAATTCGATGCTCAAAAAAGAAGACTCGAATTGCAGTTGGAATCCATGAGTACCATGGAAGAGTTCCTTTTACAGAAAGCCAACAACGAAGCATTGCCACCGTCGTTCTTCATGTTTGAAGAGGACTACATTCTCCAAGATCAGATCAGCGAGCTTTCTAGCTTGAAGAGAGAACGGATTGTAAAGATGCTCAACTACACCGAAGAGAATGGGGAAATCTTGAAATTGGATTCCATCATCAACACGGTGAAGCAGGGGATCTACAAATACACTGTTGATACAAAGGCCGCCATTCTGAGTAAAATTCGCGACATCAACGCACAAATTGCTCGACTGGAATACAAGTTGAAGCAAATTCCGAAGTCGCAGCGTGATATCTTGGGAATCGATCGTAAGCTCAAAGTAAACGAGAACCTTTACATCTTCTTGCTAGAGAAGAAGGCCAACACAGTAATCGCTCGTGCTGCGATACTTCCAGAAGCTTCTTTGGTCGAAGAATCCAGAAACTTAGGGGTCGTCGGGCCGAACAAGCAAAAAACCATTTACCTCGCTGTGGGTATTGGACTAGCGATAGCGGTGGTCATTGGATTGATTCGAACTATATTCTTTGAACGAATCGAGAACATCAGAGAAATGAAGTCCATTTCGAAGCTGCCAATTATCGGTGGAATTCCGAACTACACGGAAATCAACACCGACCCAATTGCCATTGCTTCAGCACCTCGAAGCAATGTCGCCGAGGCCTTTCGATCCATACGAACCAACCTTCAGTACTTATTACAAGCTGAAGGGCCAAAGGTTATTTTGGTAACATCCTTGCACCCGGGGGAAGGAAAAACATTTACTTCGTCCAACCTGGCTTCTGTGTTAGCGAAAGCTGGTAAGAAAGTTATGTTGCTCGATTTCGACATGCACAAGCCGAAGATTCACAAGACCTTTGGGCTTGAAAATGTGGCGGGTGTTTCTACCTACCTGATTGGCAGAACAGACATTGGTGCGTGTAAGATTCAAACGCAAGTTGAAAACTTAGAAGTGATGACGGCCGGACCCGTTCCACCCAACGCTTCCGAGTTGGTAGTTAGTGAGCGTGTAAACATGCTTCTTGATGAATTAAAAGCCTCCCATGACTTTATCGTCGTGGATACTCCTCCACTGATGCTCATTAGTGATTCACTTGTACTCATGAACCATGTGGACACAGGAATCTACGTGATGAACACCGAAAAAGCATCTAAACAAGGTATCCGTTACTTGGAAGATGTGCTTGGTCAGAATAACCTGACAAACGTTTCAGTACTGCTGAATAACATCAAGCAGAAAAAATGGAAGTATTATTACGGTAAATACGCATACCGCTATGGATATGGCTATGGTTACGACTATGGCTATGGATATGGTTACGGAAGCGAGCCTAACGCAAAAGGAAAGGCGAAAGCGAAGGACTTGAGAGCTGGATACGGTGCAGAAAACGAAAATCGGAAGCAACGTAAAAAGCGCTAAGAACGCTCTGTGATCTGGGAAACAGCAGGTATGCCCTAAAACGAACTGAATGGTCTCACTGATCATAACCACTTACAATTACGCTCAATATGTGGAACGTGCTATTCGTAGTGCGCTCGAACAAAGCCTCCCTCAGAATCAACTTGAGATCTTGGTGATTAATGACTGCAGTACTGACCGTACGCCAGACATTCTAGCGAATTACGAAGATGAGGTACGCGTTTACAACTTAGAAGAGAATCTTGGTCTTTCCGGTGCACGAAATTTTGGCATCAAAAAGGCCCGTGGACAGTTCGTTGTTTTCCTTGATGCAGACGATTACATCCACCGCGATTTATTGAAAACGCAGAAGCTTTTCTTGGACGAGAACAACGCGTTGGACGCAGTAAGCACAGACTATTATTTGGTTGACGAGCGCGGGCAACATATCAAGCATGTATCTTCTGAAGAAGAGCCAATTGCATGTGGGATCATGTTCCGAAAAGACTTCTTGTTCAACATTGGTTTGTATGATGAATCATTTCGCTCAAGAGAGGAAGAAGACCTCCGAATTCGTTGGGTTGAACAATACGGCATTTATAACTTAATCCTTCCGCTTTACAGATACCGGATGCATGACCATAACTTGACAAAGAATACTGCAGCCATGGATGAAGGATCAGAAATGCTGCAAAAAAAGCACTCGAAATGAATTCTTTCATCAAGGGAACATCTATTTACTTGAGAGCCATTAGTTTGGCTGATGCGTCTGAAGATTATCTGCAGTGGATCAATGATGCTGAGACAACCAAAGGCCTCGTTACAGGCACCTTCCCCTCAACAATGGAAGACCTTAAGTCATACCTTACGCACGTTTCGACAGACAGTAAAACCATCATGTTTGCCATTTGTCAGAACGACGGGGATCGACATGTAGGCAACATCAAGTTGGATAATTTCGACTGGGTCTCGAGAACCGCTGAATTGGGAATTCTACTTGGTGCGAAAGACACTTGGGGACAAGGAATTGGAACCGAGTCGTGCCAACTTCTACTTAGCTATGCATTCGAAGAGTTGAACTTGCGAAAAGTGAGTTTAACCGTTTATGACAACAACCCAGGAGCGATTCGGCTCTATGAAAAAATAGGTTTCCAAACTGAAGGCAGGTTACGCAAACACATCTTCGCAAATGACGTCTACATCGACAAACTTTGGATGGGAATTTTTAAAGAGGAGCTGAAATGAAATTAGTCATCGTTCAAGCAAGAATGGGCTCAACAAGATTGCCCGGGAAGGTATTGCAAACCATTGGCGAACGTACCATATTAGGACATTTACTACACCGTCTTTCACCCTCAACCAAAGTTGATCAATTCATTGTTGCCACTACAGAGAACACAGAAGATGACGCCATAGAAAAATGGTGTTCAACGAACAACGTAGCTTGTTTTAGAGGAAGCGATTGGGATGTATTAGAACGTTTTTGGGGCGCCGCGAACAGCTGCAATGAAGCACCTGATACCATTGTTCGTATTTGTTGCGACAACCCTCTCCATTCCTACAAAGTATTGGACTTCGTAGTTGCTGAATTTGAAGCCGCAGGTACTGATTATTTTTCAAATTCGAACCAAGAACCAGACTACTTGGAAGACGGGTTTGACGTAGAAGTATTTACGTACAACGCTTTGAAAGAAGCAAGGGAAAAAGCGCGCCTCATGAGTGAGCGTGAACATGTTTGTCCCTACATCAAAAAGCACTTCACTTGCGCTTGGAAAAAAGCGGATCCGAATTATATGTTCAAACTTTCTGTGGACACCCCTGCAGATTTAAACATCGTAGCTCGTATTTTCGAAGAATTGAAAGCGCATGAGGATTTCAGTATTGAAGAAGTCACTGCTTTGCTGAAAAGCAAGCCTGAAATCCTCGAATTGAATAAGGAAAGTAAAATCAATAGCGGCTTTAAGAAGTCGCTGGATGAAGATAGAATTGTAAAATGAACAAACCAATCACCCTACCTAACGTGACCAATTTTGCGAAAAGCGATGAGCATCGTTCGATGATTCATTCGCTCATTCCAGGTGGCGCGCACACGTATTCAAAAGGAGACGATCAATTTCCAGTTCATTCTCCTGCGGCTATTACCCACGCCAAAGGTGTTTACTGCTGGGATCTTGACGGCAACAAATACCTAGACACGCTTATGGGGCTTACATCGGTTTCGCTAGGCCACGCCTATGAACCAGTATTGGAACGTGTAAAAGAAGAGCTTTCGAGAGGGTCAAACTTCTCTCGTCCGGGAATCATTGAACGTGAAATGGCAGAGCGCTTTTTATCGCTCGTTCCTCAACACGACATGATCAAGTACGCCAAAAACGGTTCTGTTGTGACGACCGCTGCCATTAAACTGGCCAGAGCGCACACAGGACGTAGCATTGTTGCACGAACGGCTGAGCACCCTTTCTATAGTTACGACGATTGGTTCATTGGATCTACTGATTGTGACTTTGGTGTTCCGCGCGAAGTACAAAACATGACCGTGACGTTTAAGCACAATGACTTGGAAGACCTTGAACGCATGTTCAATGAGTATCCTGGTCAAATTGCTTGCATCATTGGCGAGCCAGAAAAATGGCAAGTAATTGAGCCTGATTTCTATGAAAAGGCCATTGCCATTGCTCACAAGCATGGAGCGCTTTGGATCATGGATGAGATGATCACCGGATTCAAAACAGACTACCCTGGTTCTATTAAGCGATTGAACGCAGAGCCTGACATGGCTACTTGGGGCAAAGGAATTGCAAATGGATTCTCTTTCTGCGCCTTAACAGGAAAGAAAGAAGTGATGGAGCTTGGTGGTATTCATCGAGAAGGTGAGAAAAAACTATTCCTCGTGAGCACTACACACGGTGGTGAAACACATGCTATTGCTGCCGGATTGGCAACGATGGATGTCTTCGAGAACAACAATGTTATTGAACACAATCATGCTATTGGTGACCATTTCATCAAAGGTTTGAATGGTATTTTAGATCGAAGAGGACTTCAAGATTACTTCGACATTACTGGATTCAATTGGAGTGTTGGACTCATCGTGAAGAACGCCCAAAAGCAGCCTTGCTTGTTCTACCGAACCTTGTTCATGCAAGAAATGATACAACGCGGCGTGCTTTACCAAGGAATTCTGTCTCCTTGTTACTCACACACCATTGCAGACATTGACTTCATGCTGGCTGCTTTTGACGCCAGTTGTGATGTATTTGAAAAAGCGCTTCAAGATGGGTACGAAAAGTACCTTGTGGGCCCAGAAATTAAACCTGTATTTAGAAAGTTCAACTAATGGAACCGAAAAGAACTACCGACCCCACCACCATCAATTTTCGTGAGAAATTCGAGTTGAAGGGCAAGGTCATTGTAATCACTGGAGCATGTGGACTTGTTGGCCGCGCTTTTTGCGAAGCTGCTGCACAGTTCGGCGCTCATGTAGTAGCTGTGGACATCCCCCAAGCTGACCCGGCTGCTTTCGCCAAGGAATTGGAAGAGAGACATGACAACAAAATGCTCGGTGTTGCCCTGGATGTTGCTTCGAAAGAAGATGTTTCTGCGCTTCTAGCAAGCACGCTAGACCGCTTTGGCACCATTGATGGCCTCGTGAATGGTCACCAAAACAAAAGCCACCTCATCTTCGAGCCGTTTGAAGACGTTTCTGAAGACAACTGGGATACCGTGGTGAATATTAACCTAAAAGGTACTTTTCTTACTTGCCAAGTACTGGGAAGCTGGATGGCAAATAACGGCGGTGGAAGTATTATTAATATTCCTTCAACCTACAGTGTTGTTGCTCCAAACCAAAATCTTTACAAAGGAACAAGTCTTGGTTGTCCGGCAGCATACAGCGCTTCCAAAGGTGGAATTGACGCGCTTTCACGTTACTTAGCCTCGTATTGGGCTACAAAAAAAGTACGCGTAAATATGATTACACCACATGGGGTGTGGAACAACCATGAAAAACAATTCGAAGACAACTTCGCACGCTTCTCCCCTATGGAACGATTGAGTTACAATCATGAAGTTGCGAGTGCAATGATCTATTTGCTCTCTGACGCATCTAGCTACGTTACAGGCGACAACATGCTTGTGGAAGGTGGTTGGACCGTATGGTGAAAATTGAACACATGAAACTAACAGACTTTTTAGATAATTATGACCCACGCGTGCTTACGAGACCGTATGTCATTGCTGAGGCTGGGGTGAACCACGAAGGCTCAATGGATCTTGCAAAAAGACTTATTGACGAAGCCGCGGAAGGTGGGGCTCACGCCATTAAATTTCAAACGTACAAGGCCGAAACCATTGCGTCAAAAGACTCTCCTTATTACTGGGATATTACCAAAGAGTCTACCCGCAGTCAGTTCGAACTTTTCAAGAAGTACGACAAATTCTGGAAGGGCGAATACGAGGAACTTGCGAAGTACTGCGAAACGGCAGGAATTGAGTTCATGAGCACTCCGTTCGATGTGGAATCAGCAAATTTCTTGAATGAAATGATGCCTGTGTTCAAAATATCCTCTTCGGATTTAACGAACCTACCGTTCATTGAGCACATGTGCAAGTTTGGAAAACCAATGATTCTATCTACTGGTGCTGCCTACCTATGGGAGGTTCAACAGGCGGTTGAAGTCATTGAAAAGCATGGTAACCAACTCTGTTTGATGCACTGTGTATTGAACTACCCTACTGAAGATCAGAATGCTCATTTGGGCATGATTAAAGACTTGATTCGTCAATTCCCAGACCATGTTCCCGGCTACAGTGATCACACGCTACCAAAAGACATGGAAGTCATGAAAATGGCCACCCTTCTTGGAGCTGCAGTCATTGAGAAGCATTTTTCTCACGACAAAACCTTGCCTGGAAACGACCATTACCACGCCATGGACAAGGAAGACATGAAGCACTTCAACTCGGTAATGGACAAAACATTTGAGCTACTCGGGTCATTCAAGCTTTCGGCACTACCTAGTGAAGAAAAATCGCGTCAAAATGCGCGTAGAAGCCTTGTTGCAGCACGACAAATCCCAGCTGGAAAAGCCATTGAAAGAGAAGACTTGACATGGAAGAGACCAGCCAAAGGAATTAGTCCGAAAGAAATTGAAGTGGTGCTTGGCAAGAAAGCTACACGTACCATCGAAGAAGATGAAATCTTGATGTGGAATGCCCTCGACTGAGTTAGAAAAAGACCTTGAATCCTATTTTGATCGTCTTTGGCCAATTTGTCGAAGTCTGACGGGTGACGGTGTTCGCGAAACCCTTGCCATTTTGCAAGAGGTTGTACCTATGGAGCTGTTTTCAGTTGCTAGCGGGTCAACTGTGTTTGACTGGACCGTCCCGAAAGAATGGAACATCAATGAAGCTTACATTCTAGATCCTTCAGGTCAGAAAATCATCGACTTCAAGGAAAACAACCTGCACGTATTCAGCTATTCCACTCCTGTGAATACTGAACTCACGTTTGAGGAACTGAACAAACACCTTCGCACCCTACCTGCCATGCCAACGGCAATCCCCTATGTAACCTCTTATTACAGAGAGCAATGGGGCTTCTGTCTTTCACATGAACAATGGGAATCGCTTCCCCGTGAAGGCAACTACAGGGTGGTTATTGATAGTTCGCTTACGAACGGCGAACTGAATTATGGCGAATGTGTGCTACCAGGAGAGACAGACAAGGAAATTTTGTTCTCTACCTATGTTTGTCATCCGAGTATGGCGAACAATGAATTAAGTGGGCCGCTTGCTCAAGCATTTCTTTACAAGGAAATCGCCAAGCTAAAAAACAGAAAATACACCTACCGTTTTGTCTTTGCCCCTGAGACGATAGGCATCATTGCTTACCTTGATCGCGTGGGAGATCAGCTACTGAAAAACCTCGAAGCTGGTTACGTCTTAACTTGTGTTGGAGACCGAGGACCGCTCACCTACAAACGTTCTAAGCAAGGCCAGTCTGTGGCTGATAGAACCGCAGAGCACGTTCTAAAACACAGTGAAAAAACGCATGAAATAATTGACTTCGCCGTTGGCGGAAGCGATGAACGACAGTACTGCTCTCCAGGATTCAACCTACCGGTGGGTTCACTCATGCGCACACCGTACCAGCGTTACAAAGAATACCATACCTCGCTGGATAACAAGGAATTTATATCCTTTTCTCATTTGGCCGATACGATTTCCACTTACATGGACATTGTAAAGGTGTTTGAATTGAACGAACCCTATGAGAACAAGGTGAAATTTGGAGAACCTCAGCTAGGGGAACGTGGCTTGTATCCAGACAGTATCAACCCTGATACCGATAGAGAAAACCTCCATAATTTGCTGCACTTTCTCAGTTTCGCTGACGGTCAAACAGATTTGATCACTATTGCTGAAGCACGGAATAGGTCTGCCTTGGTTTTTGAAGAGGCCATTAAGAATTGTCAAGCAAAGGGACTCATCTAGATGCTGAAGTTCGTCTTTAAGAATTCACTCTTATACACGTTTGCGAACCAAATCCCGATGTTCGCCAACTTACTACTGTACCCTTTAATCACCGAATTTCTTACCGCATTTGACTACTTCGTATTCGGTACCGCAATGGGTTACATGGGGCTGTTTGGCATGTTAGCTGACCTGGGAATGTCGCCGCTTTTTCAAAATGCTTTTTTCAAAAAAGAGAAGCATTACCGAAAGTTTTGGTCTAGGTACCTCGGGTTCCTCCTGTTGTACAAACTCTTTTACGGAATGGTTGCCGGAACCATGATTTGGCTGGTGTTTCGAAACGAGCTTCCTTCAGATCGACTGTGGCTCATCATAGGCTTGCTGGTTACACCACTTGTAACGTTCGATTTGACCAGAGGTGTTGGTATGCGCTTGATGCAGTTCAAGCACAAACACCGAGTGGTTCACTTGTCAACAGCCATTGCAGGAGCGCTAACAGTGGTCACGACCTTTATTACCATTTACATCATGAAGTTGGGCTACTTAGGCTTCTTCATTTCGAACTTTGTCAGCGTTATTTTTCAGGGAATTTTCTTCGCGTTTGTGATCTATGGAAAGGAGCGTATTCTTCCTAGTTTTCAGCTGAAGAGAAGGCAGATAAAAGGGTGGCTAAAGATCTCGTTGCCTCTTGTCCCACATAAATTTTCAGACTACCTCCTCACGTCAAGTGACCGAATTGTCCTCGATCAATATTTGGGCGTTTCCAATGTATCAACGGCTACCGTTGGGATGTACAACGTGGCTTACAATTTCGCCAGTTACTTCAATAGTTTCAGTGGGCAGGTGAACACCGTTGTTTCTCCTATATATTTCAGTCTTTTCCGCGATAAGAACCCACGTGTTCATCTGATCATTCGTCAGTTCACATTTATCTGGTTAGCATTCAATTACATTGCAGCAACACTCGCTGGTTTGTGGTCAAAAGAAGTGTTCGCTTTCTTCTTCATGAACAACAATGACGGACTTGAAACGGCCTACAAATACACGGTCTTTTTATTTATGGCATTTTGCTACCGTCCGCTTTACGTGGCTTCTGTTGAGTTTGTCATTTTCAAAGAAAAGACCATGTCGCTTTTCAAGATTACGACGGCAGCAGGAATTTTGAATGTTGTCCTGAACCTTGCACTTGTTCCAATTTTCGGGATTGAGGCAGCTATATTCTCCACCTTCTTGTGCTACATGTACATGGGGGTTTCTGGTCACTTGTTCAAAGACACCAAGCAGTACTTGCCTCTTCCGTACTACCCATTGCTTGTTTTTGCCGGAGTAACATTGACCGGGTTTTTCGTCTATTATGCCGTTGAATTCCACTGGCTCTACAAGATCGGAATCTCTGCACTCATGGGAATTGGCGCGGTTGTGTACTACTTGAAAAAAGGGAAGTTCGTAATTCGTGAGATTCAACAAATCAGAGTGAAGTAAGGATGGTTACCTTTGCACCTTACTAACCACCAGATCGGACTTATGCCTCTTCTTACATTTAGTCAGCTTCGCGAAGGAATTGACCAACGAATGGATGATCCTGCTATTACGCAGGGGAAGACGCATTGCTTCTACAAGATTTTTCAGCATGCTTTGACGTATTCGCTAACAGAATCGCATCAGAAGCTTTTAAAAAATAGGCTGCATTGGCCTGTTTTCGCACAGCGTGCTATTTACCGATTGAAATCATTCAACCATTCTGTCTCACCTTCCAAGATGAAATCCATTTTATTGATGGACGATGGGCGAATAGGAACCGATGAAAACGGAACGGTTAAATCGTATTATTTTGGTCCGCTGTTGGATGAATTGGGGCGTGACGGAATTAGCATAGCAAGAGACCACAACCACGATTCAGCATTGCCTCGTGAGTATGAACTCAGCGACATTGAACTCTTTCGCAGAACTCCCATCGACCCTACAGAGGGGAAAATGCTGGAAGACATTTCCTTCGTGCTCTCAAAAGCCAAAAAGTCGGGAAAGTTCAACGACGTCGAAATTGATCACATCTCTTCTGCATTGCACAGTTTTTTTGAGCAATACCACATGTTTTACCAGTGGCTCAAAAACAGTGGTGTAAAGCACCTTCTCATGACCAATCATTACCATAGAGAAGGAATCATTGCGGCTGCAAAAGACTTGGGCATCATCTCCTTCGAATTTCAACATGGACTTATTGCAGCACAGGATTTGTACTACGTTTATGACAACAAGCTAGCCCCATTTGCGGACAAGGCCTTCTTCTGCGATCATTTGGTCGTTTTTGGGGACTATTGGAAAAACGTTCTTTTGAAGGGTGCTGGTTATGCTCCGGAACAGCTGATTGTAGCGGGAGATTATTCCATTCAGCGGAAAGCTTGGAAGAAGCATTTGAGTGTTGAAAAGGAGAACGCCATTTTTATTGGTGCGCAGAAAAACATGCCTGAGCATTACATTCGGTACACGAAGCAGCTGCTTTCCATCATTGAAGAAAAGCATCCCGAATGGGAAGTTTGGGTCAAGCTTCATCCGTATGAGAAAGAGCCAAAAATGTACAATGAATTATTGCGTTCGAAGTACTGCAAACTCTACGGAAATGGCGATGATCTGATGGCGCTACTCAGTAAATCGAAAATTCAAATTAGCGTTTACAGCACCACTTTCTTTGACGCATTGGGACTGGGAGTTGTGAATTTCTCGTTGCAGAACTACACCACAGGAAGTGATTATGCAAAGGCTATGGCTGAAGAAGGAATGGCTGTTCCCTTGCTGTTCGATGAAGATCCAGTAGAAAAATTCGAGCTTCATCAGCAAGAAAATTTGCTCAATCGGGAAGATGTTTACGGCCCCATTGACTTGTCAAAATTAAAGGCACTTCTTGACTTGAACTAATTCGTTTTTCGTAACTTAACGACTTGTTACGGGGGGATTTACCTCAAACTGGGAGAAAACATGCTTAAGAAACTAACTAATCTTCTGGCTCTTTTCTGTGTGATTACGGTATCAGCACAAGAAGATCCAGCATCAGCAATTGCTATATCATTACAAGATTATTTGCAGATCACCTACGACGGTGTTGCTTGCACATCTACTGCCGGGACTTTAGGTGCAGGGGATTCTGGAGAAGCAACGTGCATTGGTATCTCTACTGATGATGTTTGGTATTCTTTCACTGCAACAACCCAAGCCGTTAAATTTGAAGGAACCACTTCAAACTTCGACATGGTGCTTCAGTTAGTAGACGCTGTTACGATGGCTTCCATAGCTTGTCAAAACACGAACGGGGCCAATTCCGGAGAAACGCTTTATTCCAACACACTCACTGCTGGAAACAACTATTACTTACGAATCCATTCTTTTGATGGCGCAGGAAGTGGATCATTCGACATTTGCGGTCAATACCTCCCGGCTGCAGAAGTGAGAACAGGATGGTACCCAACATTTTCTCCAGATCAAGGACTTCCAGGATACCGAATCAATCAGTCAATTAACAGATCAACTTACACTCCATACAACGGCCTCATACAAGGAACGCGTTGGCTATTCGTTGATATGGGTACCGGAGATAACTTCATGGCTGAAGTAACAGGGTCGAATGGAATTATCAATCTTAATTCCGTTGGCGGACTGTGTTTCAACAAAACGTACGATGTATTCGTTCAGGTTAGAGTAGATGACTACTGGAGTGGATACAGCTTAGAGCGACAAATCTTCACCGAGGCAGAACCAACAACAGAATTGGAGCCAGCTTACCCAGGTTTGAGCTACAACCTCGACGAAGAAATTAAAGCCCGTTTCGTTGGAACAGGCCAAAACTTAGAATGGAGACTGACTACCGACAACGGTGAAACAGTAATTTACCACGAGGCAGCAAACTCTACGAGTTACTGCTACTTAGACTTGGTAGAATGCATCCGCTACAACCGAATTTACACGGTAGAGATTCGAGCAGAATACTGCGGAATTTGGGGCTCATGGAGTGATCCAGAGTTCATCATCATTAATCCACTTCCCTACGTGAACCTTCGCCCTGAATACTGCAATACCACGCAGTACGCCGGCGTAACACTTCAGTGTGAATTCCTAGAGGTAGTAGACCAATATGCTTGGCAATTGACGCCTGTAGACATTGACGATCCTACCTACACCCCTATTGGCCCAGCGATTGTGACATATAGCGTACAAACAACTGCACTCTACTTGCTTCCTTTGGGCTTAGAATACGGTACAACTTATCGAGTTGGTGTCAAGCCAATGCTGGGAACAACAGATGCTTGCAATAGTCCGCAAGAAGGAGATTATGGCTACTTCTGTCACGTAACAATTGGAACTCCAGCTGAGCTTACTGAATGGGATGACGGAACACTTGCCCCTGAAGATAATCCGCTTGGCGAAATGACCGCATTGAGTGTTTTCCCTAATCCGACGACCACTGGATTCGCTGCCATTCAAATAGGCGACAAAGCATTATCAGGAAACGCGCTTCTTCAAGTGTATGATGTTGCTGGAAAACTTATCTCTGAGCAGCAATTTTTCGCAGTAGAAAACGCAAATATCTTGCAGTTCTCAGTTCCTACTGGAACAAAAGGAAATTACATAGTGCGTTTGTCTGGCGATGGCTATTCTCACACCATGCCCTTACTCGTTAATTAAGCAACTGGATTTTCTCTACTTGACGGAAAGAACTTCCGACAATTTCAACTAGAATCAACTGGGCATCAATTCCATTGAGTGGAATTTGATCTCCTTGGCTTACGTTTCCTTCTTTTAATAGGCTACCGCGCAAATCATAAATCCGGTATTGGATTGCTTCAGTTTCAACTTCATTGATGAAAGACTTGAGTACGAGGTTCCCGTTAGAAATATGAATTGAAACCTGTTTCTCTTTCACCAATTGGGTAGCTTCTTGAAAAGTGTTGGCCACCATTACATCATTTTCTTCGGAACAGTTAGAAGTCAACTCTAAACAAGAAACTACTGTTCTTACTTCACCATACCAGGGAACCGCAGCTTCTAAACAAACCTCATGTGCTCCATTCTCAGCAAATTGAACCAGTGGTTGCGTTTCATAATCTACATCCTGCTCTTCCACTATCCATTCGAATGCTATTTCTTCAAATCCGTTTTCATCCGTGATATTGATCAACCGAAATTCACAGCCGTCGTTTTCCTTCACCACAAATTCCGTTGTTAAATTCACTTCGGGAATTTCAAGTTCCACCGTTTTGCACAACACTGAAGTGCATTCATTTCCCTGTGAAATGGCTTGAACTGTCAAACAAACTTCGGGAGAAGTAAGGTCTTCAAAACTCATGGAAGCTTGCAAACCGTTGGCTTGCACCCCTTCCGATGTTTCCCATTCTATATTCGTTACTGAGGTGAACGAATTTGTTTCGCAAAGCTCTTGTACAACAACTTCACCGTCTCCAGCGTCAATCCATTCAAAGGCTGCTGTTACCGAACACGGAAGCGCAAAGTTGATTACTACCGTCTCACACGATTCTACCATACAATTCTCACCATTGACAATGGTTGTTACCGAAAGGCAAACTTCATAGCTTCCCGCATTGTCATAAGTATGCACAGGTTGAGGAATGGCAGACGTTGTTCCATCGCCTAAATCCCAGAAGTAGGTAAGCTCTGTTTCAGGCGAAACTGACTCAAAAACGGCTTCAAAAAAGATGGTGTGAGATGTTTGCTCGATGTTAATCAGCAGGTCATCAACGCATTGGGCCAACAACGAGGAGGAGTTGAGCACCAAGAGAGAGAGGAGAGAGAGCGTTAAGTTGCGGTACATTTGGTTATTTTATTCTTTAACGGTACAAATATCCGTCTCTTTACCCTATTAAAACATCACCCTTTAGTATGAGGCAGAAACAAATGTTTATTTGGTAACATTTCGATAAGATTCGGCAACTGCGAGGTTTTGAATTCCCAATGTTGGAAACTTGGGGCAAAGACCTACAAAACGGCCCTTGGATTTCTGCATTTTTGTAATGCGACAAACCTTAGATGAAGCCCTTACATCTCAAAACATTTCTATCCGACGAAGGATTCGGTCACATTGTGCGACAGCGCGCCATTATAGAGGCATTACGCCAACACGTCCCAGAACTGTCAATCTTGTTGCAGACAGGCAAGCACATTGATGCTGCGGGCAGACTGATCAAAGGAATAGAAACTACACGCAAATACAACAACATTACCTGGCACAAACAGCCCAACGGCTCTCCAGATGTTGACCTGATAAAAATTGAATACGCCCAATACCTCAAAAGATCTGAAGACTTCGTAGAGCAAGAGATGCAGGAATGGGGCGACTTCGACTTTGTCATTTCAGACTTTGTTTACGAAGCATTCCCATTGGCGAAAAAACGAGGCGTCCCTTCTTTTGGGGTAGCTCACTTTACCTGGGATTGGTTCTTCTCAAAACTGTATCCACCGCCCCTTAAAACGGAGGTCATTTACCGCTTCTTTGAGATGGCGAAAATGGCAGATGCTTTGTACTTCCCTCCTTTCACCCCTGAAGAAATACTTCGTTATTACAAAGTGAATGCCATGGAAGTGCCCTTAATTCTGCGCTCGGAAATCAATCACAAAGATTCTGGGTCCCATGATAAATTTAAGATCATGATCATGGATTCAGGTGCAGGAGTGCTTCGTCCTTCTATACTCAAGGCGCTGGACTCTGTTCGTGAGATGGACGATGTACAATTCTTCGTCTCATCGAGCATGGAACGAGAGCAAGAGAACATTTCGTTCATAGATAAGAACGAACTTATGGTGGATTACATCAACGAAATGGACTTGGTGATTGGGCGAGCTGGTTTCAATACCATTAGCGAATGCATTGGGCTTCGTACCCCGATGCTCCTGATTGGAGAGGCCATGAACCCAGAGATGAATGAGAACATCTTAAACCTGAAGAAAGTTGGTCTTGGAACCTTCATTAGCTTGGAAACATTCGAAAACGACCTTCGCCATTACCTCCCACTCTTTAGAAAACACGAATACAAATTCATTGCACAAAACATGAAGGACCATGAAATGGCCGTGAACGGTGCTGAAGTAATTGCATTGGATATATTGAACAGAATAGGATGAGGACAATTGCGATCATACCCGCAAGAGGCGGATCGAAACGGTTGAAAGGAAAGAACATCTATCCGTTGTTGGGCAAACCGCTTATGGCGTACACCATTGAGGCGCTTCAAGAATGTGACTTCATTGATGCGATTTATGTAAGCTCTGATGACGACGAAATTTTAGCCGTTGGTGAACAGTACGGTGCTATTTCGCTCAAACGCCCCGCAGCTCTTGCCGACGACAAAACGCCAAAGATCGTGGCCATTCGCCAAGCAGTTGAAGACCCTAAAGTGGCCGCAGATGGCGAGGTTGAGAACGTCATTGTAGCGCAGGCCAATTCCCCAGAACTGACAGCAGATCAATTCAAAAAAGGGTACGATTTAATGGTTCAACATCGTTTATGGGAAATCATGAGTGCAGACGAAAATGGTGTTCAAAATGCAGCATTTCGAATTGTGAAACAACACGCACTTTACAACACGTTTCTCAGCGCGCACTGCGGGTTCGTTGTAGCGAATAACATTGATGTGCATACCATTGAAGACATTCATTCCTTGGAACAAAATGATGCTTTTGTTCAATTACATTCATCAAAATAGGATCGAAAAGAAATGTGCGGAATAGCTGGGTATATAGGACAACAATCACCCAATGAACAGTGCATTTCAGCTGCACTAACATCGATGTTCCATAGAGGCCCTGATGCGAATGGACATTGCGTACTCGAAAAAGACAATGGAAATGTATGCCTCTTGCATAGTAGGCTCAGCATCATTGACTTGGACGAGCGTTCCAATCAACCCTTTGAAAAAGGCCCTATCCACCTGGTCTTCAACGGAGAAATATACAATTACGTTGAACTTCGGCAACAACTCATTTCATTGGGCCATTCATTTCAAACAGATTCTGATACTGAGGTGTTGGTGGCAAGTTACCTTGAATGGGGAGCGAACTGTACCGACAAATTTGAAGGGATGTGGTCATTTGCGCTGTTCGATCACCGCTCGGAAACCTTGATGCTTTCCAGAGACCGTTTCGCCGAGAAGCCATTCTACCTGCATCAAACAGACAATGGCCTTTACTTTAGTAGTGAGGTTAAAGCACTGAAAGCACTGGCAGGGAAACGTTTCAACGTGAACACAGACCATGTCTTACGCTTTGTTGTGAATGGACATAAATCCCTGTACAAAACGGATCAAACTTTTTTTGAAGGGGTCGAAGAACTGCCGTTTGCTACCAACGCATTTGTGAATTTGCAAGGAAAGCGAAAGGAAGGGAAATACTGGACACCATCTCATCAGCCGAAGCAGATGTCCATGGAGGAAGCCATAGAGGGCACCCGTGAACGACTCATTGAAAGTGTAAAACTTCGCCTCAGATCTGATGTACCATTGGCCTTTTGTTTGTCTGGAGGTGTAGATAGTGCCAGTTTGGTCTCAATTGCGGCGAAGGAATTCAACGCAACAGCCCACACATTTTCTATCATAGACAGCGACCACAGGTACGATGAATACGATAACATTCAGGCTACCATCAAAGACACTGGTTGCGAAAGCACCAAAATCATACTTGAGCCAGGTGAAGAAAACATCACACGACTTGAGTCATTGGTAGACTACCACGATGCACCCGTAGCTACTATTTCCTACTTCGTCCACTCCTTTTTATCCGAGCGAATTGCGGAGAATGGATTTAAGATTTCCATTTCGGGAACAGCTGCAGACGAGCTTTTCACGGGGTATTACGACCACTACAATTTGCACTTGTATGAGATGCGCAACCATCCTTCATTTGCTCGCTTCAAAAAGGAATGGGAAACGTACCCGCTTCAGTTTGTGCGCCATCCGGACTTCAGAAAATTCGACCTCTATTTCGACGATCCCGCAAAACGAGATCACATTTACTTGAACAACACGGAATTCAGGTCCATGCTTAAGAAGGACTTCCACGAGCCATTTTCAGAGACAAACTACGCCGACGACTTGTTGCGGAGTAGAATGATGAATGAGTTGTTTCACGAAGTAGTGCGTGTTATTCTCCACGAAGATGATTTGAACTCAATGAAGTATTCCTTGGAAAATAGAAGTCCGTTTTTAGATCGAAACCTATTCGAATGGGCCTACAGCATTCCATCTGAATTGCTCATTAACGAAGGGTACAACAAATACATCCTTCGCCAATCCATGAAAGGGATCTTGAACGACAAAGTTCGTCTCTCTCGTGAGAAGAAAGGATTTAACGCAAGCATCAATTCGATTTTTGACTTCAATAATCCGAAACACCGATCTTACTTCCTTGATGATTCGCCCATCTTTGACTATTTCGACAAAAGCAAAATGGAGGGAATGCTGAACAAGGGAGAGTATCCTAATTCATACAAGAAATTCCTATTTAGCTTTATCAATGCCAAGTTATTCTTGGAACAGCAAAGCAATTAACAACACTTGAAACAACACAACTAGTATGTTTATCATATCAGAAATTTCACCTCAGTTTAGCGGAGATATTGCTACCGCAGAACAAATGATCATTCAATCCAAGCTTGGAGGAGCGGAAGCCGTTAAAGTACAGTTGTACGACCCGAAGCAGTTCAACAAGCCAGCAAGTCATGCTATGGAGTTCGAAGAACTTAAGCATTTACGTGATTTTGCTGACCACCATGGGATTGCCTTATTCGCCACTCCATTCGCCCCTTCTTTTCTTGATTGGTGTGTGAAACTAGACTTGAAGTACATGAAAGTGGCAGCGCGTATGCATGTCGGTTTTCCTGAACTTACAAGAGATATCATGAGCTTGAAAAAGCCAACTTTCGTTTCTATTCCTGCAGATATGGCGAAGGAAGACCAGGAGAAAATTGAAGTGGTTGATTACGCTACTTACCTCTACTGCGTGGTGAAGTACCCAACACTCGTGGAAGAGTTCGAAATGCCCGATTTCAACAATTCTCGTTTTAATGGCGTCTCTGACCACACGCTTGGCAATGCGGCGGCTTTGTTTGCTTCTGCCCATGGCGCAACCTACCTCGAAAAGCACTTCACGCTGCGTAACTCATTTCAGCGAAGCGGCGAATTGGCTCACTTGTGTTCAATGACACAAGAAGACCTTGCCATGATTAAGAACACTGCAACTGAATTTGAGACCTTACGCAAGGTCACAGGAATGAATGGCTAATCCATTACAACAAGCAATTCAAGCCTTTAAGAAGGCAAAGTTAGCGAGTCCGCATTCATTTGACGGACTCGCTTTCGAATGCATGTCAGCGAACGTAGGCTACCGGTTGAACCAACAAGAAGCCGCAAGCGCTACCATTGGGCTTCGTGTTTTTGTGCGTACGTTGAAAAAAATAATGGCGGGTGGTGATCCTTACAAGCTCCTTGATGGCGATCAGCACACCGCAATTCTAGAATCCTATTTCGTTTTTGAGGAGTTGGAATCTACGTATGTTTCTAAACTAAGCGGCACTTCACCAGGGGTGTTTATTTCGAAACACGACTTGCCGAGGCAACTGAAGTCTACCGGTGGTCTTGTTCGCTATATCTTGTTCGCTATTCCCCTCATTCTGAAAACGTTTTTTTCTTCAGAAAAGAGAGGAAACCACGCTATGCAGCTTGCTTTTGTGGCAGAAATTGCCGGACTCACACACCTCATCGAAGAAAAGAAACTGCATCGGTTGTATGACTTCGCCCCGTATTTAATTGATGCGAATTTGGCCTATTTAGCAACCAAAAAAGAAGGCTTCACTTATTCGAAATTGCCTTCACCCGGGCCGCTTTCTACCCATCATCACATCCTGTTTTGTGATGAACTTATCTTGAGCAGTCCGTACCAATTTGAAGAAATTAAGCAACTCCCAAACATTCATTATACGCAACTGAAGCAGTGGATTCCAGAATACGGCTTCACGTATATTGATCAGTACATTTCTTTTAAAGAAGAAGCTCCTCAGCAGACCATTGGTTATTACTCACATGGTGGTTGGTTAAGAAAAGCGCAAGGGCACACTGATGATGGCCTCAACATTCCTGAAGCAGAGGAACAATTATTAAAAGACCTAGGACTGTTTATTGCATCTAACCCGTCATTTCAACTGATAATTTTTCCGCACCCACGCGAGAAAAAAGAAGAAACATGGAAGGACACCGTGCACTTTTATGAGCAGTTTTTCCCCGAGAACCAACGCGTTTCAATCAATGAGCAAGGACTTCAAACTTCCAAGGCCTTTCACCACGTAGACATGGCAGTGGCTGCTTTTAGCACCATCTTGTACGAACGTCTTTTTTGCGGGTTCAAAACATTCATTGGCAATTATGGGATGGACCATTTCCCGATGGAAAACAGTTCACTTAGTCCAATTTGTTTTGACAACGCGGCCTCACTCTCAGCTTTACTTTCAAAAGCGAGCACGTTGACCAGGGAAGAATATTTCCAACACTTTCAGTTGAAGGAGTACCATTATTCAGCTTATCCTTATTTTCAACCAGCATGATTACAATTATTGATTACGGCCTTGGAAATTTGGCTTCGGTAAGGAACATGATTAAAAAAGTTGGGGGCGAAGGTCAAATCTCCAAAGACCCCGACGCGATACGAAAAGCTGAAAAGCTCATTCTTCCGGGCGTAGGCGCGTTCGGTGTTGGAATGAAAAACCTCATTGATTCAGGTCTTCAAGAGGCCATTAAAGAAAACACTGCGCAAGGAACAAAGTTGATGGGCATTTGCTTGGGAGCGCAACTTCTAACCAATCATAGCGAAGAAAACGACGTCAACGGATTAGGTCTCATAGCAGCTCAGACGAAGAAATTCAACCTAACTGACCCGCAACTGAAGGTACCTCACATGGGCTGGTTCAATATAGCACTGGATCAAGCAAACCATCCGTTACTACAGAACTTACAAGACAATCCTAGGTATTACTTTGTGCATAGTTACTACATGCACTGTGACAATGCAGCGAATCAACTTTGTAGCTGCACGTATGAACATCCTTTTTCAGCCGGTATTGTTCAGGATAACGTGGCAGGTTTTCAATTTCACCCTGAAAAAAGCCACGTCTTTGGCATGCGCATTATTGAAAATTTCATCAACTGGTAATTATGGAAAGAGCTCGTATCATCCCCATCCTGACCATTGACCAGCGCAAGTTGGTGAAGACCGTTAAATTCAAAAAACCGAACTACATCGGCGACCCCGTGAATGCCATTAAAATCTTCAATGACAAGATGGTAGATGAAATAGTTGTGCTGGACATTACAGCAAGCTCTCAAGGCCGGGAACCGAATTACGACTTGATTTACGAGATGGCATCTGAGTGCTTTTCGCCTCTTGGTTACGGTGGTGGGATCACCAAATTTGATCAAGCTCAACGCCTCTTTTCACTGGGGGTAGAGAAAGTCATTCTGAACACTTGTTTGAAAACCAATCCTGAGTTGATTCAACAAATTGCTGACACCTACGGCAATCAAAGTGTGGTCGTCAGCCTTGACGTGAAGAAAAAACTTTTTGGCGGAAGAAAACCACATTTCAAATCAGGAACAGAATCTATATCCACAGCAATAGTGGCGTTTGCTCAAGAAATGGAAGCCGCAGGAGCAGGAGAAATTGTACTCAACAACATTGACGCTGACGGAACTTTCTTAGGATATGACAACGCACTTATCAATGAAGTAGCTCAAAATGTAAGTGTTCCAGTGGTAGCCGCTGGAGGAGCAAGCTCATTCGAAGAAATGTTCGCTGTCATTGACAAAACAGAAGTGTCTGCAGCCGCTGGTGGAAGCGTCTTTGTCTACAAAGGAAACAACACAAATTCAATTCTCATTTCTTATCCAACCCCTGAAGACATTAAAGCCAGATAAATCAGACTTTACCTACATGGATATTTGTTAGTTTTACCACATGTTTGCACAAGCGACAACCGCACACAGATGACCACCACTTCTACTAAAAATAACACTCCCTCAAATGTCAAGGTTTGCACCAAGACAGTAATGGACTCCATTGCTGACCCGAAGATTACCTTTGACGAAAATGGCGTTTGTAACTACTTCTATCAGTACCAAGATAGAGTGAACAAATTCTTTGTTGGTGGTGAAGAAGGAAAGCGTCAGCTGGACGATGTCTTCAACAAGATTAAGGAAGAAGGAAAAGGTAAAAAGTACGACTGCATTACAGGAGTTAGCGGGGGCGTTGATAGTACGTATATGATTTACCTCTGCAAGCAATATGGACTTCGTCCGCTTGTAATTCACCTAGATAACGGCTGGAATTCAGAAATCGCGAATCAGAACATCAACAACATTATAGACAAATGCGGCTATGACTTGTATACCCATGTCATTGATTGGGATGAGTTCAAAGACCTCCAGTTGTCTTTTTTGAAGGCTTCAGTTATCGACCTTGAGCTGACCTCAGATCATGCCATTTTCGCCATTATCTATAAGCTTGCCAAAAAGCACAACATCAAGCACTTATTGAGCGGGTTCAACATTACCACAGAAGGTATTTTACCTGAAGCATGGAGATGGTACAAGTACGACTGGTTGAATATTTCATCTATCCAAAAGCAATTTGGGTCGAAGAAGTTGAAATCGTACCCGCACGTTAGTTTCAATCGAAAGATTTACTTCGATTTGATCAAAAAAATGCAAACGGTGATGCCGCTGAACTACCTAGATTACAACAAGGAAGAGGCGAAGAAAGTGATCACCGAAGAGCTCGGATGGAGAGACTATGGAGGCAAACACTTCGAAAGCATTATCACCCGCTTTTACCAAGGGTATATCCTTCCTGAGAAATTTGGAGTAGACAAACGCAAAGCGCACCTTTCAACCCTCATCGCTTCTGGGCAAATGACCAGAGAAGAGGCCCTTGAGGAACTCAAGCAACCTATCTACGATGCCAAAATGCTTGCTGAAGACAAGGAGTTCGTTTTGAAGAAATTTGGTTTCTCTGAAGCTGAATTCGACGCAGTCATGCAAGCCGAAATAAAATCACACGACGCTTACCCGAGTTACATTACCAACCACTACAAGCGTCATGAACAAATAATGAAAGCCATCTCACCTGCCACACGCCTCGTTAAGAAGGTATTGGGCATTAAACGAGAAAGCAAAACATACTAGATATGAGCAAGACACGCTTTGCAATTGTTGGATGCGGTAGTATTGGAAAACGCCACATTGCTGTATTGGATGCTGAACCCAAAGCTGAAATTGTTGCCATTTGCGACAAGGATGAAGATGCCGCCAGAGCTCAATCTGAGTTGTACGATGACCTTCCTTTCTTCACAGACTATGCCACCATGTTGGCAGAGATTGAAGCGGATGTGATTAACGTGGTTACACCCCATCACTTGCATGCAGAAATGGCCATACAAGCCATGAACGCAGGGTTTGACACATTGGTAGAAAAGCCTATGGCCTTGTCTACGGAAGACTGCGAGAAAATGAATGCCGCTTCAGAGTCTACAGGCAAACAACTTTGGATTGTGAAGCAGAACAGACACAACGTCCCTGTTAAATTGGCCAAAGACGCCATTGACAAAGGCATGTTGGGGCAATTGTTCATGGTGAAATGCGATATTCTTTGGAACAGGTACCAAGGGTATTATGATGATTCGCCTTGGCGCGGAAACAAAGAATTAGAAGGAGGCGCTTTGTTCACTCAAGCGAGTCACTTCATTGACCTATTGATTTGGTGGTGCGGCGATGTGCTTGAAGCAAAAGGACATGCAGAAACTCAGAACCACAGCATTGAAACAGAAGACAGCGGAGCAGCTATCTTAAAATTTAAGTCTGGCGCAATTGGCTCTCTGGTTTGGACAACTTGTGTTTACAACAAGAATTACGAGGGAAGCATTACCATTATTGGCGAAAAAGGCACCATAAAAATTGGCGGAAAGTACCTGAACAAAATTGAGTTTTGGGAAGTAGAGGGTTACCCTCTTCCGGAAGGAATCGAGTTCAGTGATAAGCCCAATGCGTATGGCAAGTACCAAGGAACAAGCTCCAACCACGACAAAGTGGTGAAGGCCTTGATTGCCCATTTGCACAAAGACGGAAACGAGACGGTTGATGGATTCGAAGGAATGAAGTCCATTACAGCCATAGAGCACATTTACAACGCAACAAAGCATGCCTAATCCCAAGGTATACCAAGCAAGCATAAGAGACGTAGTCTTTGGCGAAGGAGTGACCGTTGTGGAGCCTTCAAACCTATATGAGTGTTCCATTGGCAGCGATTCGTTCATTGGCCCATTTGTGGAGATTCAAAAAGGCGTCACCATTGGGAAACGTACGAAAGTTCAATCGCACAGCTTTGTTTGCGAACTTGTATCCATTGGCGACGACTGCTTTATTGGACACGGCGTTATGTTCATCAATGACCTTTTCAACGAAGGCGGCCCCGCAGGAGGAGATGCCTCAAAGTGGAAAAAAACGCACATTGGAAACCATGTCTCCATTGGAAGCAACGCAACTATTTTACCAGTAAACATCTGCAATGACGTTGTTATTGGAGCTGGAGCTGTTGTAACAAAGAACATCACCGAACCGGGCACCTATTACGGAAATCCGGCTAAAAAAAGCACTTCATGAACGTCCCATTTGTAGACCTCAAAGCGCAATACCAGCGATACAAAAGTGAAATTGATAGTGCGATAGCACAGGTCATTGATCAGACCGCATTCATTAGCGGGAAACACGCAGCAGCGTTTGAAGCTAATTTTTCAGACTACACAGGTGTAGCCAACACGGTAGCTTGCGCCAACGGAACCGATTCGTTGGAAATTATTCTCAATGTTTTAGGCGTGGGCCCAGGCGATGAAGTCATTGTTCCAGCTATTTCATGGATTTCTACTTCAGAGGCCGTTGGCACGAGGGGTGCCACCCCTGTTTTTGTAGACATCGATGAAACATACACCATAGACCCTACAAAAATTGAAGCGGCTATTACGCCCAAGACCAGGGGAATTATACCTGTCCACTTGTACGGTTGTCCGGCCAACATGCCCGCTATTATGGCCATTGCCGAAAAGCATGAACTCTTTGTTTTTGAAGATTGTGCTCAATCGCACGGCGCAGAAATAAATGATCAACGAATTGCCACATTTGGAACGGCGGCCAGCTTCAGCTTTTACCCCGGTAAGAACCTTGGAGCTTACGGAGACGCTGGTGCCATGGCAACGGATAGCGAAGAAATTGCGACCAAGGCGCGCATGATTGCAAACCACGGTCAGAAAGCAAAGCATCAGCATTTTATGGAAGGGCGAAATTCACGAATGGACGGAATTCACGCCGCCATTTTGAATGTGAAAATTCCGCACATAGAAACATGGACCGATCAGCGTATTGCTCATGCAAAACGGTATTGTGAATTGATCGATACTTCGAAGTATACCGTTCCTTTCACCCCAGAAAACGCACGTCACGTTTACCACCTCTTTGTCATTCAAACAGACAAACGAGACGAGGTGATGGCGCACTTAAAAGACAATGATATTCAGTGCGCTATTCATTACCCAACCCCTCTCCCATTTTTACCTTGCTATGATCATCTAGGGCATCAAGAAGCAGACTTCCCGGTAGCGGCGAACGCTTCAAAACGTATTTTGTCTTTGCCTATCTATCCTGAAATGACGGAAGATCACATTGCATATGTGGCAGCAACCTTGAACAAGTTCAATGGGTAAGAAAATCATTCTGGCATGTTTTGACTTTCCGCCCAATGCAGGAATTGGCGGAAGACGGTGGGCCAAACTAGCCAAGGGACTGGCCTTGAGCGGTGTTGAAGTTCATGTAATCAAAGCCGCCCCGGTTAAGGGCTATGAGCATTCTGGATGGCAAGACGACATCAATTCCGACCTCATCCACATTCATACGCTGGAAAGAACTTACCCAGAAGTGGTTTCACACGGACCAACGAATTTATGGGGCAAACTCAAGTACCGAAGTGCTATTGCCAAGCTTCAAAAAATTGAAAAAGGAACCATTTACGACGTAGCCATTGGCTGGAAAGACGCATTCCTCAGCGCCGCAGAACAATTGATTCAGGACGAAGGAATAGAGAATTTGGTTGCCACCGGAGCACCCTTCAACATCTTGTACTACGCTGCGATAGTCAAAGAGCGGAACCCAAACATCAACTTACTTGTTGATTACCGCGATCCGTGGTTGACAGCTGAAAATTACGGCATGAAGGACCTTTCCCCAGAACGAATGAAAGCGGAAATAACCAAGCAGGAATTGGTTTTCAAGCATGCCGATATGGTGATGTGTCCGAATGAATTCCTCTTGGAGGAAATTCAGCAAACAGGAGTTCAACAAGCGAATTCATCGTTCAAATCGCTCCCCCATTTTTTCGACCCAGATGATTTAGATGCTTACCTTCAGCCTACGAATGCATCAGCCAATCAGATTAACCTGGTGTATGGAGGCGCAATCTATATAGGGCTGGAAGAAACACTGAAATCACTCGCGGACGCCCTCAAGAAATTAAAAGCATCTTCCCCTACTTCCATTGCTAAACTGCGTGTGACTTTTTATACACCACACCAGCAATTCGCGTCAATTTTCGATGGGTTAGAAGACTATGTGTCCTTCAAACCAACCATAGGAAAAGACTTTTTCACAGAACTAAACAAGGCCACAGCAGCCATTATTCTGTTAGCAGAGCACAACAAAAACTACCTCACTACCAAGTTCTTCGAATACCTACCTTTCAAGAAACCATTGGTTTTTATGGGGGCGAAGGGACACACTTCTTCGTTCATTTCGACCCATAAACTTGGGCACGTCTTGAAAGATGATTTCAGCAATTTAGGCGAGGTATTAGAACTGCTGGAAGCACCTCTTACTGACAACTCATTTTCACTTGAAAAGTATACGCTTTCAAATCGGGTGGAAGAGCTAAGAGCATTATTGAAATGAAGATCATCTACTTCTCCCCTCACCCCAATTTATTCTTGAATATATCTTCAGGACCGGGGGTGCATATGCGAGAAATGATCAACGCAATGGAAGAGTTAGGCCACGAAGTCAAACCTGTAATCATGGGTGGAATTGACGCTCAATTCACCTCTTCGGGAAATGACAGTAAAGGTTCTACTTCGCTCAAAGACAAAGCGAAAAAGTTCATTCCGAACCGCATTTGGTCTACCCTTAAAGATTTTAAACTCACCCGTTTCGATCAACATGCGAAAGACATGCTTCGCAAAGCAGTTGAAGACTTTCAGCCAGACCTGATTTATGAAAGAGCGAATTTTTCCATGACCAGCGGAGTAGAATTAGCTAGTGAAATGGGGATTCGTCATGTACTCGAAATGAATGCTCCTTACCCAGAAGAAAAGGCCATCATGGAAGGGAAAGGACTGCAACACGCTTTTGCAGTAAGGCAAGAAAATGTTCAACTCACGAAAACAGATGTTGTTGTCGTAGTGTCTACAGCACTTGAAAAATATGTGCTTGATAGAAATCCGTATGCGTTAGTAATTGTTACCCCAAATGCCATCCGTAAGAACTTCAAACCGAATGGAAAAGGAGTTCAAATTAGAGAAGAACTCTCTATTCCCAAAGAGGCCGTTCTTTTTGGATTCGTTGGTTCAATATTCCCGTATCACGGTGTTGATCGACTCATTACAGCTTTTACAAAGGTGAAAGGGAATGCTCAGTTGCTCATTGTGGGTGACGGATACGTCCTGCCTGAATTGAAGCAACAAGCGAACTCTTCGGGCGTAGCAGACCTTGTGCATTTTACAGGAGGTGTTCCCCATTCAGAAGTTCCTAGTTACTTAGATGCCATGGACGTCACCATTATGGCTACCTCCAATTGGTATGGCTCACCGGTTAAAATCTTTGAATACGGCGCGTTGAAAAAAGCCATCATTGCACCAAACGTTGTGCCCGTTCAAGACGTCATGGTTTCCAATGAAGATGGACTACTTGTTGCCCCTACCGAGACAAGTATTGCCGAAGCCATGAACACCTTGCTAAACGATGCCGAACTAAGGGAAAAACTCGCATCAAATTTCAATGGCAAAGTGATGGAAAATCACACGTGGGACCAAATGGCTAAAAAAGTTATTTCGGCATTAGAACGAATTAAAAAATGATTGTGAGCATCCCCTCAATACCCAAAAGTGGGAATGCCCCATAAGAAGTGTACATTTGCGTTAACAGAACCACAGTGAAACTAGCTATACTTACAGACGGAATCTTCCCATTTGTCATTGGAGGAATGCAAAAGCATTCGTTCTATTTGGCTAAATGCCTTGCTCTTCAAGGGGTCGAAGTTACACTTGTACACTGTGTTACTCAAGGCAAGATACCTAGCGACGAAGATGTACGGAAGGCCATGGAATTGCCTACGGATGTTCCTCTAGAAGTGATCGGCTTCAAATTCCCGAAGGCGGGCTGGCTACCCGGGCATTACGTTAAGGAGAACTACGCCTACAGCATAGAAATTTTCCAAGCCCTGAAGGAACGTTGGAATTCATTCGATTTTATTTACGCAAAAGGGTTTTCTGCTTGGCATTTGATCAACAGAAAGAAAAAGGGAATGAAGCTCCCACCCATTGGCGTTAAATTTCACGGATATGAAATGTTTCAACCGGCTCCTAGTTTTCGAGTTAAAATGGAACATTATCTGTTGCGAGGGCCAGTGAAATTTAGCAATGACCATGCTGATTATATATTCTCGTACGGTGGGAAAATCTCGTCATTGGTGAACAAGGAATTCAAAATGACCCCGAATAAGTTGGTGGAGATTCCTACGGGAATTGAATCATCTTGGTGCTTGGATGACCTCCCGAAGGAAATTAACGACAAACGCACATTTCTTTTTATAGGTAGATTCGAAAGGAGAAAAGGAGTAGAAGAATTAAATGAAGTGTTGCAATCGCTAGATGCAGACATGGCGTTTGACTTTCACTTCATTGGTCCCATTCCACCGAGCAAACATATCAAAGACGCTCGCATAACTTACCATGGCAAAATGATGGAGAAAGAGAAGATCCAACATGTCATGGAACAATGCGATATTTTAGTCACTCCATCGCATTCTGAGGGCATGCCAAATGTTATTATGGAAGGCATGGCACGCGGACTTGCTGTAATTGCTACTGATGTTGGAGCGGTGGCTGCACAGGTTGGTAACGAGAATGGTTGGTTAATTCAACCGACTTCTGTGGACGCACTGCGCAATGCAATGATTGAATCGTTAACCTGCGCCCCTGAAACCCTACTTTCTAAGCGTCAAGGTGCGTTGAAAAAAGTAAAAGACCACTTCACTTGGGAAGAAGTAGCCAAAGAAACGCTGTTAAAAATAGAAGCACTTGTCTAAGTCAACAAAAAAAAATAGCGTCTACTTCCCTGGCTTAAACGGCCTTCGCTTCTTTGCAGCATTAGCGGTGATTTTCACCCATGTTGAGTTGATGAAGAAACTCATGAGGAGCGTCTACCCATTCGAACATGGTTGGATTGATCTCTGGGGACCTTGGGTAACTGGTCCAAATGCAGGCCAACCAGTTGTTCCAGACTATCCTTTCAAAACCATTATCGAGAGCCCTGTTGTTGAATGGTACCACCCGCTTTTTTCGGAGGCAGGACCGCTTGGCGTTGTCTTCTTCTTCGTACTGAGTGGATTCTTAATTACTTACCTATTACTTGCCGAGAAAGACCGCCATTGGGAAATCAACATCAAGTCTTTTTACTTGCGTAGAATCTTTAGAATCTGGCCACTTTACTTTTTCATTTTTGTACTCGGATTTTTAGTACTCCCATTGCTACCAGCATTCTTTGTTCCTTACCAAAGTGCCGTATTTGGCATTAGTCCAGACGGAGGAATGATTCCTTCAGATGGAAGTTTTTGGGGGACTTTTCTATGTTACTTATTCATCCTACCCAATCTTGCCAACGCCATCTATGGGTCATTCCCTGCCATAGGACAAAGTTGGTCTATTGGTGTAGAAGAGCAATTTTACCTTGTTTGGCCGCTCTTGCTTAGACGAACAAAGCGTCCATTCATTGTTATGGTATTGTTCTTCTTAATCTTCCTGATTGTTAAGGTCTTTGTAGTACTCGCAGGAGACTTTGTCTCATTTGAGTGGTGGGGTGTCGCGCGAAAATTCTTCGCCATGAGTAAGCTAGAATGCATGGCTATGGGCGGAATTGGCGCTTGGATGTTGTACAAAAAGAAAGACGAAATTCTTCGCCTCATTTACCATCCTATTATTCAAATTGGCTCCTATTTGAGCATTGTAGGTTTACTTTACTTCACGCCCGCTGTTTTTCAAGACATCATTCACTTGGCTTACGGAACCATATTTTTAATCATCATTATAAATGTAAGTTCTAACCCAAAATCATTATTGAAGTTAGAACACAAATGGCTTGATTTTCTTGGAAAAGTATCATTCGGGATATACATGTATCACATGATTGTGATTATAGGGCTGCTGCATTTGGTCATGCTTGTGATACCAGCGCAAATGGTCAATGACTGGTGGGTTCAACTTTTGCTTTATTCATCAATCATAGGTCTGACCATCCTACTTTCGTACCTTTCTTATGAATATTTCGAAAAGCGATTTATTCGTAGAAAAAGCAAGTACACGCGCGTGGTAAGTGGTGAAGACGCCAAAAAAGGATGAATGAGAATAAATACAGTAGGTTTTTAATTGGGCTGACAATATTTCTCAGCTCTTATATTCTCTTTAGATCTCCATTTGAAGGATACATCACCTACTTGGTAATGGTCATATTCTTCCCTGTGTTCATCTCCAGATACGGAATCCCGAAACTCCCACTTTTGATATTCGCTCCACTACTCGTTTCTGGGTGGATCAACATTCAAATTGGAGAAAACGAACCGGGGCTATTCTTCAAAATTTTCATTGGGCTCTTTTCTTCTGTTCTATTCTATCGGTATGTCATTGAGGCATTCAATTTCGACATCAATGACTTATTCCGCCTTTACATTCGAGGCGCGTTGATTGTTTCCGTGATTGGGATCTTTCAAATTTTCAGCTTCTTCATAGGTTTCGGGCCGGGTTACGATTTTGGATGGTTCCTCAACAAATGGGGTGTAAGTCCCGGTGGGTTGGGAATACGAATGAATTCCATCTTCTCTGAACCAGCCTACTTCGCCGGAGTAGTTGGTCCGGCATTCTTCGTTGCTATCTACAATCTTCTCATGAAGAAAGAGGCTTACATGACGAAGGCGCAATCCATTGTTATTGTAGCGGCCTACTTACTTACGTTTTCATCGCTTGGGATTATCTCTATTTTCGTGGCAGCGCTGTTGCTCCTGCTGAATTATGGTTTCGTTCGCTACGCAATATTGGTTGGCCCTCTTCTCTTTTTCGGATACACCTATGCTTATAATAATATTGACGAGTTTCGAGACCGAGTAGACGGAACAGTAACTGCCTTCAGTGGTGAAGGGCAAATTGACATCAATGAAGTTCACGGCTCCAGTTTCGTACTCTACAACAACTATGTCATAGCAGTTGAGAACTTCAAACGAAACCCTTTCTTTGGAACTGGACTTGGTTCGCACCCATTGGCTTTTGAAAAATACTCACTGACCAACGCACCCGGGATGATTGACCTTAACTTCAACAAGGCCGATGCCAATTCCATGTTACTGCGATTGCTCAGTGAAACGGGGCTGTACGGGGTCATTATCATGCTTAGTTTCGTCATCTACAACATTGTCCCTAGGAACAAATCTGCCAACGATACCAATTGGCTGGTTTCCAACGGAATTTTGGTGGTAATCCTTGTGTACCTTATGCGGCAGGGACACTACTTTATCAACGGATTCCCATTTTTCTTGTGGCTCTATTATTACGTCAGGAAGTACAATGACTGGATGATAGAAAACCCTGAAGAAGCTGCCATTAAAGAAGCTGAAGAAAAGGCAAAACTTGAAGCCCTTCAAAATAAAGAAGACCCTCATTTACTTCCTTCTCCATGAAAAAAATTCTCTTCTTGTATACTGAATTGGCCGAGTACGTTCTGGCCTCAATGGAAGCTACCAAATCGCATAATGTAGCGTTGCACATTGTTCGCTGGCCGGTCAACAAAGAAGCTCCATTCGAATTTAGGAATCTAGAGAATGCCACTATTTACGACCGTGATTCATTGACCGATGACGCATTGCTTGAATTAGCCAAGGAAATCAATCCTGATGTAATTCTTACTTCTGGCTGGGTAGATAAGGGCTACTTAAAAGTGAATAAAGCGTTTTTCAAAAAGTGTCCTACCGTTCTTCTTTTAGACAATCAATATACTGGAGACCTGAAGCAAAAGGTGGCTGCTTTTATTTCCCCATTTTGGCTGCGAAAAATGTTCTCAAATGCTTGGGTACCAGGCACACCTCAGTTCATTTTCGCCCAAAAACTTGGCTTCCCTGAAGCGTCCATAAAACGCGGATTCTATTGCGCAGACACCACACTGTTTGATCAATTCTACACCAGTTATCCAGAACGCAAAACAGCACTTCCAACAAAGTTCATTTATGTGGGGCGCTATGTAGATTTCAAGGGAATTGAAGAATTATGGTCTGCATTTACACGGTTCAAAACAACATACCCTTCTTGGGAACTCATTTGCATTGGAACTGGAGATCTATTTGATCAGAAGGTCGAAGCTGAAGGAATTCATCATAGAGGATTCGTACAGCCATCTGACCTCAAAGAGCACTTAAAAGATGCTGGCGTGTTCGTACTTCCCAGCAGAAAAGAACCATGGGGAGTTGTGGTACACGAAATGGCTGCTGCTGGTTTCCCAATAATTTGCAGCAACACCATTGGTGCGGCATCTCGCTTTCTTGAAGAAGGTGAAAATGGCTTTATTTTCGAAGCGAACAATGAAGAGTCACTGTACCAAGCCATGGTCAAAATAGCGGCTATCTCTCCAACAGAATTACTTACCATGAGTGAAAAAAGCAGGACACTAGCCATGGATTTAACACCAGAAAAATGGGCTAAAACGCTCTTGTCATTCATTCCTAGCACTTCTGCTCAATAGAATACATTATCTTCGAACTATGCCCAACATTCTTGTCACCGGAGGAGCTGGATTCATTGCAAGTTCATTGGCCGAACGACTCGCCGAAGAACCTTCAAACCAGATCGTAATTGTAGATAATTTCGTCACTGGAAACGAACAGAACATCCCCCATTCTCACCATGAGAATATTCGTTTTGTGAAATGTGATGTCAATGACCTTTCAGATATCTCTGCCATCTTTTTCAGTACTAATTTCGACTACGTATTTCACTACGCAGCGCTCGTTGGAGTGCAACGCACATTGAAAAACCCTGTTCGGGTAATGAATGACCTGGATGGAATTCGAAACATTTTAAGTCTATCTAAAAATACAGGGGTCAAACGGATTTTCTACTCGTCTTCTTCGGAAGTTTATGGGGAACCATTTGAGTCTCCTCAAAATGAGCGTACCACTCCGCTGAATTCAAGGCTTCCTTACGCCATCGTTAAAAATGCTGGCGAAGCTTGGTTAAGGGCCTACCATCAAGAGTACGGGCTACCTTACACGATTTTTCGATTCTTCAATACATACGGGCCTAAGCAAAGTAGCGACTTCGTTATTTCAAAATTCATCAAAAAAGCCTTGCGAAACGAAGACATCACCATCTATGGCGATGGTCTTCAAACACGAACTTTCTGCTACATCAAAGACAACACCAACGCTTGCGCTCAAATTTTCCAAGAAGGCGCGTATATCAATGATGTAGTGAATATTGGCTCAGACAATGAAATTACCATTCTGGAGTTGGCCAATATCATCATTCGTCTTACAAATAGCAGTTCAAAAATCGTGCATCTTCCGCCTCTCGAAGAAGGTGACATGACTAGAAGAAAGCCAGATATAGCCAAAATGAAAGGGGTTCTCAAAGAAGAATTGACGTCGTTAGAAAAAGGATTGTTAAGCGTTGTGGAATGCATAAAACCAACCTTGAATGTGCGGAATTAACGGCATTGTAGGCCTTCAAGGAATAACGTCTCCTGCTGATACGGTATCAAAAATGAACACGTTGTTAGCCCACCGAGGACCCGACGCAGACGGAACTTTTGTAAACGAATCGGTTGCCCTGGGCCACCGTAGGTTGTCAATTATAGATGTCAGTGAAGCAGGAAATCAGCCGTTTCACAGTGCTGATGGCAACTACACCATGGTTTTTAACGGTGAAGTTTACAATTACTTGGAGTTGAAAGAAGAGCTTTCAGATTTCAATTTCACCACACAAACGGACACGGAAGTTGTTCTTGCCGCCTACATCACGTGGGGCATGGACTTCCTTCAGAAGTTGAATGGCATGTTCGCTTTTGCCATTTGGGACGAACAAAAGCAACACCTCATCATTGCCCGTGACCGAATTGGAATTAAACCACTTTACTACTATTTCAAAGAAGGAGGCGCCGTCTTTTCCTCTGAAGTTCGTTCGTTATTGGCAAGTGAATTGGTGCCACGAAAAATGGATCATCATGGCCTCATTGATTACTTAAGGTACCAAACGGTTCACACACCCAACACCATGATTGAAGGTGTGAAAATGCTGGAACCCGGACATTACATGATTTTCACAGATAGTGAACTGATCCACCGAAAGTATTGGGACCCCACTGACATCGCACCTGTTCATGACGATCGTCCAAAAATCTTGACCAACGTAAAAGAGAAACTTCAAACAAGCGTAGAACTACGAATGCGTGCAGACGTTCCTTACGGCGCTTTTTTGTCAGGTGGGATTGACTCAAGTGCTATTGTTGGACTCATGGCGTCTGTCTCAGATAAACCAGTGAGTACTTTTTCAGTGACCTTCGATGAAAGTGAATTTTCAGAAGCGGTTTATGCACAAATGATTGCCAAAAAATTCAATACAAAACACACCGAAATTAAGCTCACCCCATCAGACTTCTTAGACCTGGTTCCTGCTGCATTGAACGCCATGGACCACCCGAGTGGTGATGGGCCCAATACCTATATTGTAAGTAAGGTCACCAAAGAGTCTGGTATAACTATGGCCCTTTCAGGCTTAGGAGGCGATGAACTATTTGCTGGTTATTCCATCTTCAAACAAGCGCTGGAGTTATCACAGAAACGCTGGTTACAAAGCTTCCCAAAGACATTTCGACGTTTGGCTGGAACTGCCCTTACCATTGCCAAGCCGGGCATAGCATCTCGCAAAAAGGCAGCCATCCTAATCCAAGACTACTTCGACCTAGAATATGTTTATCCTTTCTCACGGTTGGTCTTGGAAGATTCACAAATAAAGTCGCTCCTGAATGATTCGGTGAAGACGCCGAATTTCGTACACGGCTACCTCAAAGAAATTTTAGATACGTCCATGCCGGGATTCAATCTTCCTTACTTAAGCAAAGTTTCTGTGGCAGAAATGGGAACCTACATGCAGAACGTTCTACTTCGGGATTCCGATCAGATGAGCATGGCGCATGCATTGGAAGTGCGCGTTCCCTTCCTAGATCACAACTTGGTGGAATATGCATTGGGTGTGAATGATCAACAAAAGTATCCGCATACACCGAAAGAGCTCATGACGGAGGCACTGGGTGACTTGCTTCCAAGAGAAATTATTGACCGTCCGAAAATGGGGTTCACCCTACCATGGGAACATTGGATGAAAAACGAATTGAAGTCATTCTGTGAAGACCGAATCACCAAATTAGGACAACGGCCCCGTTTTAATTCAAAGGGGTTGAACAAACTTTGGAATGCATTTCTGAAGGGGGATAAATTAGTAACCTGGTCAAGAATTTGGCCGCTCGTGGTACTTGAAAATTGGTTGGAGGAGCATCAAATTGACTAACGAAAAAAACATACTCGTGTTTATTGATTGGTATCTGCCAGGTTACAAAGCGGGCGGACCCATTCAATCTATAGCGAACTTGGTGGGCAAAATGCCCTATCAATTTTGGATTGTCACTTCTTTGTACGATCATGCAACGGACACACCTTATGACGATGTGGAAGAAGCAACGTGGATCAAACGTCGGGAAAATGAGCAGATCATGTATTTCGGTGATGGCGGTCCGTCAGGAAAAGCGTTAAAAGCACTGTTGACTGAACGAGAGTATGATGTCATCTACTTGAACAGTCTTTTCAGCACTACTTACACCTTGAAGCCACTTTGGTCTGCAAAAAAACTAGACCTCACCGATAAACTTATTCTTGCTCCAAGAGGCATGTTGAAGTCAGGAGCGTTGTCTGTTAAGTCGAAGAAGAAAACCGCTTTTCTCGCAGGGGCGAAAACGATTGGACTTTTCAAAGGCATCATCTGGCATGCTACGAATGAAGCAGAACAACAGGAGATTAAAAGTTATTTCGGAAAAAACACATCTGTCAAGATTGCGCCGAACCTGCCCCGGAACATTGAAGACAGAAAACACACACCGGAGAAGGAGAAAGGCAAACTTCGACTTATTACCGTTGCGCGTGTAAGTCATGAGAAGAACATTCTCGGTGGCATCACTTACTTGCAACAGCTCGAAAACGCTACTATAGAATGGGAAATTTATGGAACCTTGCAGGATGAGAACTACTTGAAACAATGCCGGGATGAAGCTTCCAAAATTGATCACTTGACAATAGATTTCAAGGGTGAAATAGAACCAAAAAAAATACCCAAAGCACTCCAAGAAAATCACTTCTTCTACCTTCCAACCCTTGGTGAAAACTACGGACATGCCATTGCTGAGTCTTTATTGAACAGCGTTCCGGTTATCATAAGTGACAAAACACCTTGGCAGGGCTTAGAAGAAAAAACGGCCGGATGGGCCTTGCCGTTGAAAAAAGAGACGTTTCACAACGTATTGAGTGAATGCGCCCATATGGACAATGTTACCTATCAAGAATTTGTTGAAGGGGCGAAAACTACGGGATATAGCATATCACATGACCACCAGGCCATCAAGTCAAATAAGCTACTTTTTTCAATTGACCACCTATGAGAACAACAGACTTAAGTAAGTTCAACAACGATTGGTTCAATCCTGGAAATCCGCTAAAGCGCCTTCTTTGGTACATCACCAATGCCGTTTTCTTCTTGAATCCACTGTTCCCACTATCTTCTATTAAATGCATGATGCTGCGTCTATTCGGAGCGAAAGTAGGAAGTGGAGTTGTCATCAAGCCGAAAGTAAATATCAAGTACCCATGGAAGCTGAAAATTGGTAACAATACATGGATTGGCGAAAACGTCTGGATTGATAATTTAGGGGAGGTTTCAATTGGGAAAAATGCTTGTATCTCCCAAGGAGCAATGCTCTTGTGTGGAAATCACGACTATAAAAAAGAAGCTTTCGACCTCATTGTTGGCAATATAACGCTGGAAGACGGCGTATGGATTGGCGCTCACGCGGTTGTTTGTCCTGGAATAGTTTGCTCATCGCACGCCCTTCTCTCTGTCAACTCTGTGGCTACCAAAAACTTGGACCCCTATACCATTTACCAAGGAAATCCGGCGCAAGCCGTTCGTAAACGTACCATTGAAGCATGAAGATTTCAATCATTACCATCGCATACAATAGCGCGGAAACAATTGAAGACACCATTAAGTCTGTCTTGGCCCAAGACTACACCAATCTTGAATACATTGTAGTAGATGGCGCTTCGAAGGACAATACCATGGAAATTGTCAATCGTTACAAAGACAAAATTGCCTGCATTCAGAGTGAGCCAGACAACGGCATTTACGATGCCATGAACAAAGGGGTAGCGCTAGCCACTGGTGATGTGATAGGCATTTTGAATAGTGACGACTTCTATGCTGACACCAAGGTGGTCTCAGAAATAGCAGACACCTTCGAAAAATCCAAAGCGGATGCTGTTTACGCGGACCTGACCTATGTAGATCGGTCCAATACTGAAAAAGTTATTCGCTACTGGAAAGCTGGTGAGTACGAACACGGACAGTTTCTGAAAGGATGGATGCCCCCGCATCCCACTTTCTTCTTGAAATCATCTTGCTACAAATCTCATGGTGTTTATTCCACGGAATTACGCTCTGCAGCAGACTATGAGCTCATGTTGCGTATGATGCACAAGCACCAAATCTCAGTGGCTTACTTACCACGTGTCATAACCCTCATGCGTGAAGGAGGGGAAAGCAATGTTAGCATTAAGAATAGAGTGAGAGCGAATAAGGAGGACCGAAGAGCTTGGAAGATGAATGACTTGAAACCAAACGCACTCACCTTGATCCGTAAGCCGCTTTCAAAACTTTCTCAATTTATCAAGAAATAAAAAAGAGCAACCATATCTAGCTGCTCTTCTTATCAAATTCTTTTGGTGTTCTTCTTAGAACTTCGCACGAGATTTACGTGAACCAGTTCTGTTTCTCAACCAGCTGTATTTCTTTCTGTAGAAGTTACTACTTCCGCGAATTACTTTACCAACCGTGAACTGTGTTGTAACGTAACCGTCATTCTGAGATGGATCTCCACGCTTCGTAGAAAAACCTTCTTGGTATGAGTGGTCATTTACTGAACCAGAGTTCAATGGATCGTCAATAGCGTCAATAATTGCTTGGTTGGTTTGGCTGCTAAAAGCAACTGCTGCCGCAGCCTCAGCTGGATCAGATAGTCTAGATGCAATCAATTCCGGATCTGCATACGTAGTAGACAAATCATCCAAGTAATCTGTGAATGTTGTTCGGTAAGAAATTTCCCATCCTACTCTCCACTCTTTGTAGAACGTGAAGTAAAGACCAAGTCCTGCAGGGATAGCAAGGCCAAAGGTTCCATATTCTTCTTCTTGTCCTTCTGTTCTCCAACCGCGAAGGTCATACCACTCTCCTGCGTCGAAATCATCGTTCGGGTCGAACAAGATTTGACCTTGTGGATTGTGTCTGAAGACAGAAACTCCTCCAAAAATGTACAGCCTAAAATCTGGGTTGTAGTAGCCTCTTCCGCCCACGTCATTGTCGTAGAAAACGGTGAACTCCCCTTTCAGGCCAAGTTCAAGCATTCTGTTTCGGAAGTTTAAGTTACGTGCAACACGCGCTGGATTCGTTGATTCAGCATCGGCATCGTTAATTTGGAGATAATTCAAGTTCAGTTGTAGCGCTAAACGCTTAGACACTTTGTAGCGTCCGTAACCACCAATGGCTATGTTGGTTTGATTCAAGTGCATATCCCACGGCACGAAATCTCTTCCGATGCCTGCTTGCCCCCCGATATCACCGAGGTAATTTGCACCACCAATCTTCAGTCCGTACTCCCATTTGTACTGGGCATCGGCGCTGTAGGCGATAAAAATCAGGATTGCTACGTATAGTAGTCTCTTCATTACCAAAGGGTTAAGTTTCGGTTAAAGAGCAAAAATAGTGCTTTCAGAGCAGTTTCAAAACTACTTCGTGAATTCTTTCTCAATATTCTCGCTCATTGCAACCGTTTCACTGGTTACTTTCGTTGTACGAAACGTACCTACAAATTGTTCTTATTTCTGCTGAATTTATGAATCGTATCACCAACTTATTAAGCATTCAATATCCCTTGATTCAAGCCGGAATGGTCTGGTGCTCTGGCTGGGAACTAGCCTCTGAAGTAAGCAAATCAGGCGGCTTGGGAGTTATCGGGTCCGGGTCTATGTATCCCGAAATCTTGGACGAACACCTTACTAAATGCAAAGCCAGTGGAGCCCAGCAGTTTGCCGTAAACATCCCCCTTCTTTACCCTCAAATTGATGAGCACATAAAAACCATCATTAAGCATCGGGTTCCAGTTGTGATATCCAGTGCAGGAAGTCCGAAAAAGTGGACGAAGCAATTGCAAAACGAAGGCATTAAAGTTCTTCATGTCGTTTCTTCGGCGCTCTTCGCCCTAAAATCACAAGACGCAGGAGTAGACGGAATTATTGCAGAAGGATTTGAAGCTGGCGGGCATAACGGTAGGGACGAAACCACTACCCTGTGCTTGATTCCAGCCGTGAAGGAACAGATTGAAATCCCTTTGATCGCCGCTGGAGGAATTTCATCCGGAAAATCCATGCTGGCGGCCATGGTGCTTGGGGCAGAAGGAGTTCAAATAGGAAGTCGTTTTGTTGCAAGCCAAGAATCATCAGCCCATGCCTCCTTTAAACAAGCCGTGATTGAGGCAAAAGAAGGCGACACTGAATTATCGCTTAAATCGGTCACGCCAGTTAGACTGCTCAAAAACGAATTCTACGAAGAAGTCAAGAAAGCAACCGAATCCGGTGCTTCCGGCGACGAACTCAAAGCATTATTGGGCAAAGGAAGGGCGAAAAAGGGAATGTTCGAAGGAGACCTCGACCAAGGTGAATTGGAAATTGGACAAATTGCCTCACTACTTCACGAGGTGATTCCAGCGAAAGACATCGTGGCTGAAATCATCAACGAATACAATAACATAGGAGGGAAAAAACTAGGAGGATATTTTGATTTCTAAGGCAACCTTAACCAAACTTTGATGGTCTATTAAATGTAGAGTGTACACCCTTTTCGCTAACATCAGCAGGAAATAGTTTAGGATGAAAGTACGTTATCTCTGCGGAAGCACTAATTTTGTGCCCTGAAAATGCGAAGTATTAAAAATTACATTTTTCTTTTTTGCTTGCTAGCGTTGTCGCTACCAAATGCTTTCGGCCAGTTGGACGCTCCTGATTTTGAGTGCATAACGGTCAGCACAGCTGGAGATGTGAACATTACCTGGAGTCAACCAACTGACCCTGCAAATGAATTCATTAGTTACGAGTTGTTCCAATACAACCCAGGTACCAATACGTCTAACTCAATCGCCGTCATCCCGAATTACAATGCGACGACCTATATCCCTCCAGGTTTAGACGGAAATGCACAGCCATACTGTTTTTTCTTACAGACCAACTCATTCGACGGTACCAATCAAACTTCATTGCCCAGTGATACCGTTTGCTCTATGTTTTTGCAGGCACTTCCCGGAATCACCCCAGGCATTGTTGACGTTGCTTGGAACTTCCCTTTTCTCACAACGCTTGGCCAACCGACGAATGGAACCTACACCATTTTCATGGAATACCCGGCCGGAACCTGGACTGAGGTAGCGAACATTCCGTCAGATCCAGCGCTGAATTTATACCAACATGAAGTAACTGTTTGCTCTGAACTACTAAATTTTCAAGTAAGGTACTCCGACGGCGGCTTGTGCAATCATTTCTCTAACATCGATGGTGATGTTTTTCAAGACCAACTGGACCCTTCAGCCCCTATTTTCACTTCTGTTTCGGTAGATAGTTTAACGAACGACGCCACCTTGGCGTGGGAACCTCCACCACAAGGAGATGTTAGCGGATATATCATTTATGAATGCATCCCGGGCATTCCCAACCCTGTTGCCATAGATACCATTTTTGACGGAAGTATCACGGAATGGATTTGGGACGCTACTGTTTTTGGCGGAACTTCTGAAGCAGATGTCTTCTCTGAAGCATTCAATATTGCAGCATTCGACAGTTGCTTCATTTCAGCTGGAAACCCGGACCCAGGACCGGGTAATCTTACATGTACATCAACCATCTTCCTCACTGCCAATGTGAACGCGTGTGAAGACGATGTAAACTTGATTTGGACTCCTTACACAGGATGGGACTCGGGTGTTTCATTCTATGAAATTTATGCGCAAGAAGAACCCATTCCTTTTTCTGGAGTCTACGAGCCTGCTGAAGTTATCGGCATTGTAAATGGTTCCGAAAACACCTTCGTTCACCAAGATGCTACCCTCGGTTCCTCATACAGGTACAGAGTACGTGCGTACGGAAGCGGAAATGGCTATGAGTCTGCTTCCAACACACGAGTGGTAACCCTTTTCTACCCTGAAGCTCCTCAAGGTACGTACCTAAGTCATGCCTCAGTTGTGGATGCTTCTACGGTTCAAATTCGTGTGAAATTGGATGCCACAGTAGGTACACCCCATACGTACATCCTGGAAAAGGAAATGAGTTTTTCAGGGCAATTCGAACCAATTAACAGCCAGCAATCACTAGGGTCAAACGAAATCACCTTCTTGGACACCGATGTTGAAACGGGTGAAGTCAGCTACACATATCGAATTCTAGTCGAAAACAGCTGTGGAGATTCCGTTGGCGTTTCGAACATTGGAAAAACCATGCTCTTGGGCGGGTTTGCCAACAAAGAACGACTTGTTAACACGATCAATTGGAGCCCTTATGAAGAATGGGACGAAGGGGTGAGCGAGTACCAAATATTCCGTTCAATTGATGGAGCAAGCTTCCCTGTTCTACTTGATCAACTAAATGGTTCTGAAACCAGTTATGAAGACGATGTCTCAGATCTGCTTTACACGAAAGGAGAGTTTTGCTACACCATTGTAGCAACTGAGGAAGCAAATGGTATTTCCATCCCTGACGCGGCTGTTTCAAACATCCATTGCATTACGCAGGACCCAGTTGTTTGGACACCAAATGCCTTTGTGGTAGACGGCTTCAATAGAATCTTTATTCCTGTTATCTCCTTTGCAGATTTCGACAATTATCAATTCGAAGTTTACAGCAGATGGGGAGACATTCTGTTCTCTACAACCGAAATTTCGGAAGGCTGGGATGGTACATCCAATGGAACGCTGTTGCCAGAAGGTCTTTATGCATACTACATTTACGTAGCAGATGGAGCCGGAAGAATCTACGAAGAACACGGAACCGTGACGATGCTAATCAATGGCATCGATTAAGATTCGGAGAGGTCTGCAAAATCATTACCTTTGCACAACTTTTTCGATCTATCAAACTCAAGTTATCAAAGTATGGCTTTCAATGTATCAGACAAAGTCGTTGGTGAAGGATTAACCTACGACGACGTGCTGCTCATACCTGCATTTTCGCAAGTACTTCCACGTGATGTTGATGTTTCTTCACTTCTAACCAGAAACATCAGGTTAAATACACCAGCTGTATCGGCCGCTATGGACACGGTTACAGGCTCACGCATGGCCATTGCCATGGCAAGACAAGGCGGAATAGGCGTGATTCACAAGAACATGTCAATCGAGGAGCAAGCGAATGAAGTAAGAAAGGTGAAGCGTTCTGAAAGTGGAATGATTCAAGACCCTGTTACCTTGCACGAAGGTGCCGTAGTTGGTGACGCTTTGAAATTGATGGCCGAAAACAAAATTGGCGGTATTCCGGTGATTGATGAAAACGGAACGTTGGTTGGAATTGTAACCAACAGAGATCTTCGTTTTGAAAAAGACAATCTCAAGCCAATCAAACAAGTCATGACAAGCTCCAATATTGTGAAGACTACTGAAGGAACCGACTTAGATCAAGCGGCTTCTATTCTTCAGCAACACAAAATTGAAAAGCTTCCGGTAGTAGACGAAAACGATAAGCTCGTTGGACTAATAACTTACCGTGATATTCTCAAGTTGGTTGAATACCCAAACAGCTGTAAAGATCAATACGGAAGACTTCGTGTAGCTGCAGCCGTTGGTGTGACTGCTGACACCATTGACCGTACCGAAGCGCTGGCGAACGCTGGAGTGGATGCTATTGTTGTTGACACGGCCCATGGACATAGTCGTGGTGTGTTGGACACGTTAAGACAGGTGAAAGACCGCTTTCCAAATCTGGAAGTTATTTGCGGAAACATCGCAACTGGCGTAGCAGCAAGGGCACTTGTTGACCACGGAGCTGATGCTGTTAAAGTAGGAATTGGACCTGGTTCAATTTGTACGACACGTATCATTGCCGGAGTTGGGGTTCCTCAACTGTACGCCGTAATGGAAGTGGCCAAAGCACTAGAAGGAACAGGTGTACCTCTCATTGCAGATGGTGGAATCCGATTCACAGGAGACATTGTGAAGGCGTTAGCTGCCGGAGCAAACACGGTAATGATTGGCTCCATGCTTGCCGGAGTTGAAGAGTCTCCAGGCGAAACAATTATCTACGAAGGAAGACGATTTAAGTCGTACCGTGGAATGGGCTCTATTGAAGCCATGCAGAAGGGGTCGAAAGACCGTTACTTCCAAGATGCTGAAGACGACATCAAAAAACTTGTTCCTGAAGGAATTAGCGGAAGAGTTCCTTACAAAGGGAGCGCTCAAGAAGTCATGTACCAAATCATTGGTGGTCTGAGAGCTGGAATGGGCTATTGTGGTTCTCCGAACATTGAAGCGTTGCAAAAGGCACAGTTTGTGCGTATCACAAATGCTGGTATTAAAGAAAGTCACCCACACGATGTTTTCATCACCCGTGAGGCTCCAAACTACAGCATAAGATAGACTTGCGCTACTAAGCTACATTGTTGTACTTTTGCGCTTTACCAAATTAATTGCTTAATAAAATGAAATCAATGAATCGTCTATTCACGATCCTTTTTACGTTGTTCATAGGTGTTAGTGCCCTTGCACAAGATAACACGGCTACTGTTCTCACTGTTGAAGATGAAATGGTAAGCAAAGCTGATTTTGAGAGCATCTTCCGTAAGAACAACCGCGACTCTGTGGTTACACAAGCTTCATTGGATGAATACATGGAGTTGTTCATCAACTTCAAACTGAAGGTTCGCGCAGCAAAAGAAGAAGGACTTGATACAAGTGCCTCGTTCGTAAGAGAGCTTCAAGGCTACAGAAAGCAACTTGCTCGTCCGTACCTTATAGACAATGAGCTTTTAGATGAGTTGATCAAAGAAGCACACGATCGTAGCTCAAAAGAAGTGAGAGCTAGCCACATTCTTATTAAGTGCGATGCGAATGCCACTCCTGAGGACACCTTGAAGGCGTACAACCGTATCAAGGATCTTCGTGACAGAATCGTTGGAGGAGAAGATTTCACTACAGTAGCTAAAGCGAAAAGAGGCTCAGAAGACCCATCTGTTAGAGACAACGGAGGAGACCTTGGGTACTTCACCTCGTTTCAAATGGTTTATCCGTTCGAGAATGCTGCATTCAAAACCCCTGTTGGCGAAGTATCAAACATCATTCGTACACGTTATGGATACCATATTCTAAATGTAGTCGACAAGCGGGATGCCCGTGGAGAAATCAAAGTGGCGCACATCATGATTCGTCACAAAGATTCGAAAGACCCAAAAGCACGTCAAGAAACAGAGAACAAAGCCAAAGAGATCTACCAAATGATCTTGGATGGCAGCGACTTCAGCGAATTAGCTATGCGCTTCTCTCAAGATGCCAGCACCTCTAAAAACGGAGGCGAATTGCCTTGGTTCGGAACAGGGAAAATGGTTGAAGAGTTTGAAAATGCGAGTTTCGCCCTTGAAAAAGATGGTCAAATCTCTGAGCCAGTAGAATCATCTTATGGATGGCACATCATCAAAAGGCTGGAATACCGTGGGGTACCTTCTTTTGAAGAAGTAGAGGCTGACCTTCGCAAGAAAGTAAGTCGTGACTCACGTTCTGAACTGACGAAGCAATCGTTCCTCAACAAGCTTCGCACCGAATACGGAACAAGCGTCAATGAAAAGCAACTAAAGTGTATTTACAAAGCTGCTGAAGACGACAGTGCGTTCGTAAACGGCAACGGAATTGAAGTGAAAAAGCTGAAGAAACTTGAAAAAGAGTTGTTCTCAGTAGACGGAAACGTATACACCGCGCGTAACTTCTACGATTACCTCAATGGCGCTACAATTCGTAAACGTGACCTTTCAGGAAAGCAAATTGTAGATGAAAAGCTTCAAACGTATTTAGACAAGAAATTGTTGGACTACGAAGACAGCCAGTTGGAATCAAAATACAACGACTTTAGATTGTTGATGAATGAATACCACGATGGCATCCTGTTGTTCGAATTGACAGATCGTTTGGTTTGGTCGAAGGCTGTAAAAGATACCGTTGGGCTAGAAAACTACTATGAAGCGAACAAGCAAAACTTCATGTGGAAAGAGCGTGCAAACGGTGTAGTATACACGTGTGCAAACGAGAAAATTGCGAAGCAATTGAGAAAGATGCTCAAGAAAGGAAAGACAGATTCTGAAATCCTTCAAGAGCTGAACAAAGCTTCTTCTCTCAACCTTAGCGTTGAAGCAGGTATTTGGGAACGCGGCAAGAACGAAGTGCTCGATACGATCGATTGGAAAGAAGGTCTTTCAGAGAACACTGCTCACAACGGACAAATTGTGGTGGTCATGTTCAATGAAGTAATGGCACCAACTCCAAAACTCTTGAAAGAAGCAAAGGGAATGATTACCGCTGAGTATCAGAACTACCTAGAGCAAGAGTGGATCAAAGAACTACGTGCGAGATACACGTACGAAGTGAACAAGCAAGTTCTCCATTCTATTAAGTAATTCTTGTGCGAAATGGCTGGCTTTTATTCATCGCTTTTGTTGCGGTGCTCTCATGCACTCAAAAGGCCGAAGCGCCTGTGTTAGATGAAAGCATTGCAGCTATGGCTTATGGAAAACAGCTAAGTTGGGACGAAATCTCATCCATCATTCCAAACCAAGCTACCGAAGAAGATAGCGCTGCTCTCGCTGAACGTTTTGTAAACGATTGGCTGAAAGAACAGACCATCTTAAGGCAAGCAGAACTAAGTTTGAGCGAAGATGAAAAGCGCTTCGACGAAGAGCTTGAGAACTACCGAAAGAACTTACTGACTTTCGCTTATGAGAACCAGTACGTTCAACAACGGTTGGACACGCTTATTTCAGCCGAAGAAATTCAAGCTTATTACGAGGAAAATCAAGACATTTTCGGACTGAAGGATTACATCGTAAAGGCTAAATTCTGCATCCTTGAGAGCTCAACGCCCAAGTTGAAGAAATTCAGAAAGCTGTTCGAACGTTCAGAATCTGAAGCACTTGTAGAACTCGAACAGTTCTGTGTAGACTATGGAGCCTCGTACTACGTAGACGTAGACAACTGGATGTATTTTGAAGAACTCTTGTCGAACGTGCCCATTGAGACGTACAACGTGGAGAGTTTTCTCAGAAAAAATCCTAAAGTGGAATTCGAAAAGGCAGATAAGCTTTATTTTGTGAGTGTCTTAGACTATAAATTGAAAGACAGCGTTTCTCCATTGGACTTGGTCGCCAATCAAATTCGCAGCCTGATACTGAACAGAAGAAAAAAAGAATTGCTTGCCAAGATGCGCGAAGACCTTTACAAAAGCGCTCTTTCAAGTAAAGAAATTGAAAAACTGTACGAATGAAAAATGCATGCATCGCAGCTCTGCTGTTGCTGTCATCAGGCCTTACCTTCGCCCAAAGTCAAGGAGAAATCATTGACCGAATCATTGGGGTTATTGGAGATGAGATTATTCTCCAAAGCGAACTAGAAAACGATCTCATTCAACAGCAAATGAGTGGCGTTGACCTTGACGGTGGCGCGAAATGTACTTCGTTTGAGCAACTCCTGTTTCAAAATCTATTGCTGAACCAAGCCCGCATTGATAGTTTGTTTATCACTGAAGCGCAGATTCAAAGCACAATTGATCAACGTTTGGATTACTTCATTAGCTTGTTCGGCTCCGTGGAGGCCTTTGAAACGGAATACGGAAAGAGCATCGCTCAGTGGCGAGATGATTTCCATGATCCCATCGAAGAACAGCTGTTAGTGGAACAAATGAGGGGATCCATTGACCAATCTGTTTCGGCCACCCCAAAAGCTGTTCAAGATTATTACAACTCCTTCCCTATTGATAGCCTTCCGCTGATAAGCGAGCAAATCAAGTACAGCGTAATTGCCATTCAACCTGAGGCGACGGAAGAAGAAAAAGAGCGCCTGCTAGTTACGGCTGATTCTGTACGGAAATTGGTGGCCAACAAAGAACTTACCTTTTCAATTGCAGCGTTGCGTTTTTCCAAAGATCCAGGCTCAAAATACAAGGGTGGATTGTACGAAAACGTGCGTAAAGGGATGTTCGTACCAGAATTTGAAGCTGCGGCTTATTCGACGCCTGTCAATGAAATATCACCCGTCTTCGAAACAGATTTCGGTTATCACTTTCTAATGCCAACTGACATTCGAGGTGAAGTTTATTCTGCTCGTCACGTGCTTTTTAGTCACGACATCGACGAAAAAGATCTCCAAGTGGCTTACAATTTAGCTGACAGCCTTGCCCTGGCTATTCAAGTAGATAGTTTGACTTTTGAGAAAGCGGCTATAGCTTACTCAACAGATGAAGAGACGTCTAATCAAGGTGGAAAGGTATCTAACTTCCAACAAGGCGGAATGAAACACAACGTTGATGATCTGGAGAGAGACATCTTCCTTGCTCTGAACAACCTCAAGGTCGAAGAAATTTCAGTACCTATCATTAAGGAAGACCCTAGTGGGAATCCGTACTATGTCATCTATCAATTGGACGGACGAATCTCTGCTCACGTAGCCAACCTTCAAGACGATTACTTGATGTTTAAGCAACAATGTGAAGCAGAAATGAGACAAGCAGCCTTTGAAAAATGGGTTGCGAAACGAATTAATTCAACCTACGTAAGACTCAACGACGATTACAAAGACTGTACCTTCGAATTTCCGTGGTTTCCAGCCGGAATGTGATTGTCAACTTGTTAAACCTACTGCCCAACGTAATTAAAGAAAAATGGCTCAACCAAATTATAGTTCCGACAAAGAAGCTCTTGATCACCTAAGACAAGAGTATGCGAAGCTTACGACAGAAATTTCCAAAGTAATTGTTGGACAGGACGACGTCATTCGAGAAGTAATCATCAGCATCCTTGGGAACGGACACTGCCTACTTGTTGGTGTACCGGGATTGGCCAAGACCCTTCTTGTAAACACCATTTCTGAAGCGTTAGGACTTTCATTCAACCGAATTCAGTTTACCCCCGATTTGATGCCATCAGACATCGTTGGATCTGAAATTTTGGATGAAAACAGAAAATTCAAATTTGTCAAGGGACCTCTTTTTTCAAACATCATTTTGGCAGATGAGATCAACCGAACTCCTCCTAAAACGCAAGCTGCCTTATTGGAAGCCATGCAGGAGAGAGCTGTGACAGCCGCGGGTAGCAGATACCCACTCCCATCTCCTTTCTTCGTTTTGGCAACGCAAAACCCAATTGAACAAGAAGGTACTTACCCACTTCCTGAAGCACAGCTTGACCGTTTCATGTTCAATATTTGGGTTGACTACCCAACGTTTGAGGAAGAATTAAACGTAGTGAAGAACACAACGGGTGGCGTAACTAATAAAGTAAACTCTGTTATTGACGCAGATCAGATCTTGTTCTTCCAGAACTTGATTCGAAAAATGCCGGTTGCAGACAATGTTGTGGAGTACGCTGTGAAGCTTGTGAGCAAAACACGTCCAGGAAGAGAAATGGCGCCAGAAATGGTGAACAACTTCCTTTCTTGGGGAGCAGGACCACGTGCTTCTCAATACCTTATCATTGGAGCAAAATGCAATGCCGCACTGAACGGAAAGTATAGCCCAGACATTGAAGACATTCAAGCGGTTGCTTTGCCAATTCTTCGCCATAGAATTGTACGAAACTACAAGGCCGAAGCGGAAGGATATACCGTTGAGAAAATCATTAAGGAGCTGTTCTAGCAAGCCTTACCTTTCGAAGTACTTTCTGGCTTAACGCTTCATCAAAGAAGAGTGTATAGCCGAAGATCATGGCAAGCCCAAATTCTGGGAGACGCATTGCTGCGCCTATGAAACCATGAAAAGCGATTCCAGCAATAAACAATGGAACACGTGCTTTCTTGAACCAAATTAGTAGGGGAAATGCGAGTTGATAGATCAATCCAAAATAGTTCGAAATCAACATGAGCCACTTTTGCGAAACCAGCAAATCACGCAGCCATGGCCACGTAAAATGATCCAAGTGCAGCGCATAGTAAACTGAACTTCCTTCAAGCCACGTTCTTCCGAGTAGTTTGAACATGCCGGCTAGCGCATAGACCATCAAAAACTGTATTCTACAAGCCAGCATCCCCACATTGGTGAGTACAATAGAAAACGTGCTTGTGGCTTTTTCGTCGACCCCAATTAAAAAGAAGGCGAACACCTGGTACAGCAAGTACGAACTATTGAAGGCCGGAATGAACGCGTAATAGAGCATCCAACCTACTACGAACACAACTACTTTTGGAATCCACTTAAACCAGCCAACAAGACAGCACACCAATGCTGCCATGTACGCAAAATAAGCCGGCACTGCGTATTCTCTTACGTGGTCAAGGACGTAGGCTATATTGATGCCAACGCTCTGATCGGGGTGGGCACTCATCCCAATGGAATACGGCCCCCAAAGCATGTCACGAATCGTAAAGAAATAAAGGGCATTCAGAAGCATCCAACTATATGCAGCTATCCGAAACAACCGAGCCGTTGCAGGCGCATTCACCTCTGCAGACATTTTCGCTATGAACTTATGGAGAAGACTCATTGGTTGAATGTATAAACCGGAAACTCGAAAAATTGTGCTGGCCGTTGTTCGCCCGAATCAAAAGAAGGTGTGAACACCACGTGCATCCGCAATTGAATGGAGTCTGGCCGTTCTGTAGTGAGCATTTCGTGTCGTCTGACAGCAAAGTAAAGCACACGCATATACGGCACATCGTTCACTACCAAGTCATAATTTATGGTCGAGTCTGGATTGAAGGTCAAGTTCTTTTTCATGTCCATGGCCAAGTACATTTGAAGCTTTTGAGCAACATATGCTAGTCTTGGGTGACTTGAAATTGGGTCGAAGGTTTCTGATTCGCCCCAATCAGACCAGGTACCTTCTTTTGAGTATCGATAATTTAACTCGTACTGTGTGGCTGGCACATCTGGAGCAAACAACTTCCACCCTTGGTGAAAATAAGGAACCATGTATTGGTTGCGAATAGCCGTCATCCTGTTGGGTGGACTATATTCAAGGCTATAGGTCAGCGTGCAGATGAAATGAAACACCAAAAAAGCCATAAGCCCCAGAACAAGGACAGTGGTTGATTTCTTAACGGACGGCTTTGGAGTAGTCACAATTCAAAGATGCAAATAGTATTTAGACCATCCACAAAGTTTACCAATACGAGTACAAATCCATTGTGAAAGCCATTGGAATTTTCCAGAACTTCATGTCAGGGACAGGGGTGCCATCCCTTGGGCGCATCGTATCCTTCTGAGTCAAGGCTTCTTGAGCTACACTCTACTTTTCACTCTCAACTCAAAACTCACCACTCCAAACTCTCAACTCTTCACTCCAAACTCTTCACTCCAAACTCAATCCTCAAAATGCTTTTCGCAGAAGAAAGGATTCTTACATTTGTGGAAAGCTATTTTCTCTATGATCAGTGCAAATGACCCTTCGTTAACTTCATGGGTTAACGTTCCCTCAAACAGTGATTTCCCAATTCAGAACCTGCCTTTCGGTGTTTTCAAAACTGCTCAGCTATCCGCAAGAGTTGGTGTTGCCATCGGTGAGCACATTGTTGACTTGAAGTCGTTACATGTGTTGGGATATTTCGAAAACCTTCCGTTTCGAATTGAAGATTTCGACACTGATACCTTGAACCCTATCATGAAATATGGGAAAAAAGCGACGCGTGATTTACGTAACCGTATTTCCAAACTTCTTCGTTCAGGCGTTACTGACCTTCAAGGAAAAGAGCACCATGTTAGCCAAGTACTTGCAGCTATGGCCGACGCGGAAATGCTACTTCCTGTTCACGTAGGAGATTACACAGATTTCTACTCCAGTATAGAACATGCCACCAATGTGGGAATCATGTTCCGCGACCCGGCAAATGCATTGCTCCCAAACTGGAAGCACATCCCTGTTGGTTACCACGGTAGAGCCTCTTCTATTGTTGTTTCAGGCACACCGTTGAGAAGACCAAAAGGACAACAAATCCCTAATGACGCCACACAGCCCGTATACGGAGCATCAAAATTGCTTGATTTTGAATTGGAAATGGCTTTCATCACGTACGATGGAAAAGCGCTAGGGGAATCTATTTCAACTGCGGAAGCGGAAGATTTCATTTTCGGTATGGTCCTCTTCAATGATTGGAGTGCCCGTGACATTCAAAAATGGGAATATGTGCCACTAGGCCCATTCCTCGGAAAGAACTTTGGCTCTTCGGCGTCTCCTTGGATTGTAACGCTTGATGCGTTGGAACCTTTTAAAGTAGCTGGACCAGAACAAGAACCTAAAGTACTGGACTATCTAACGTACGAAGGCGATAAGAACTACGACATTGACCTCACAGTTTACATCCAGCCAGAAGGAGGCAGCGAACACGTTGTGAGCGAGTCTAACTTCAAGTACATGTACTGGAATTTATGCCAACAACTTGCCCACCATACTGTGAACGGATGCAACATGCGCAACGGAGACATGCTTGCTAGTGGAACCATCTCTGGCCCAGTTGAAAGCAGTTATGGCTCTATGCTTGAACTTTCTTGGAAAGGAAGCAAGACAGTGAAACTTGGAGACGAAGGTGAACGTAAGTTCATAGCAGACGGAGACACAGTCATCATGCGCGGACATGCTACCAAAGATGGAGTGCGCATTGGATTTGGCGAAGTGTCTGGGAAAATTTTGCCAGCGAACTAATCGACATATATGCTGAAGGTAGACTCTGACGAAGAGAATAAGGAAATTACTAGAAGGTACCGAGGGTTACTGAGATCTGCTGAACGATCAAAGTCTACCCAAGACAGAAGACGTATTCGTAAAGCGTTCGACATTGCGTTGGAAGCGCACAAAGACATGCGTCGCAAATCTGGTGAACCCTATATTTACCACCCCATTGCCGTTGCCCGAATATGCTCCGAAGAAATTGGCTTGGATACCACGTCCATAGTTTGCGCTTTGCTACATGACACAGTTGAAGACACCTACATTACGTTAGATGATATCAACAATTTGTTTGGGGCGAAAGAGCGAATGATCATTGATGGCTTGACCAAAATCTCAGGTGTTTTTGATCAAACTACTTCGGCCCAAGCAGAAAATTTCAGAAAAATGTTGCTCACGTTGTCAGATGACATCCGAGTGATATTGATCAAAATTGCCGACCGTTTGCACAACATGCGGACGCTTGATCATATGCGTCCAGATAAGCAACTCAAAATTGCTTCTGAGACCTTATTCATGTATGCCCCGTTGGCTCACCGCCTCGGGCTCTACAACATCAAGACGGAACTGGAGGACCTTTCCCTCAAGTATACCGAACCAGAACAATACTATGAAATAGCTGAAAAGCTAGACAAGACGAAGGCTGTGCGTACGCGTTTCGTCAATAAATTCGCCTCACCAATTCGCAGAGCACTGGAAAGCGAAGGCATCAACTTCGATATCAAAGGTAGAACGAAAAGCATCTTCTCTATTTGGAATAAGATGCAAAAGAAAAAGGTGCGGTTCGAAGACATTTATGATGTTTTTGCCATTCGAATCATCATTGACATCCCCATGGAATCTGAGAAATCAGAAGCGTGGAAAGTCTATTCCATTGTTACGGATTTTTACCAACCGAACCCAGACAGACTGCGTGATTGGATTTCAATACCAAAAGCAAATGGGTATGAGTCACTGCACACCACAGTTATGAGTCCTACGGGGAAATGGGTAGAAGTTCAGATTCGAAGTAAGCGAATGGATGAAGTGGCTGAGAAAGGATTTGCAGCCCATTGGAAGTACAAGGGAGACAATGATTCGGCCGAAAACAACCTAGACGACTGGCTAGCTCAAATCCGAGAAGTACTTGAGAGCAATGACGGTGATGCCTTAAGTTTCATTGACGATTTTAAGCTCAATCTTTTTAGTGAAGAAATCTACATCTTCACTCCAAATGGAGAATTAAAAACATTGCCGAAAGGAGCTACTTCTCTTGATTTCGCCTTCAGTATCCACTCGCAAGTTGGTTCCCAATGCATTGGTGCGAAAGTCAACCACAAGTTGGTTCCTCTCAGCCATGAACTGAGTAGTGGAGACCAAGTGGAAATAATCCTTTCGAAAAAACAAACTCCGAAGGAAGATTGGCTAAACTATGTAGTGACAGCCAAAGCGAAGTCGAAGATCAAGCAAGTTCTAAAAGAAGAAAAGAAAAAAATTGCCGCAGATGGAAAAGACATCTTGCGTAGAAAATTCAAAAGCTTAGGTGTTTCCTTTCTCAGCATCAACATCACCGAGATGGAGAAGCATTACGATATGGAATCAGCAACAGAGCTGTACTACCAGATCGCTAAAGGAAAGATCGACCTCAAGAAGCTCAAAGGATATTCCGTTGACGGTGGAAGAATTAGTTGCAAAAAAGTAAAGGGCCCTGCTCCAAACCCGTCATCAACAAAGTACATCGCCCCTGTCCCAGGAAAGAAAGACGCACTTTTGATTGGAGACGAGAGCCAACAAATGGATTACACGTTGGCCAGGTGTTGCAACCCAATTCCAGGAGATGATGTATTCGGCTTTGTTACCGTAAACGGAGAGATCAAAATTCATCGGGTCAACTGTCCGAATGCAACACAACTTCTCAGCAACTATGCCTACCGAGTTATCAAGGCCAGATGGGCCAGTAAAGACGCAGAACAATTTGAAGTTGGCGTGAATTTCACCGGAATTGACGACGTCGGATTGGTACACAAAATTACCAATATCATTTCCTCAGACATGCACGTGAACATGAAGGCCATTAGCTTCGAATCACTTGATGGAATTTTCGAGGGAGCGGTGCGTGTTTTGGTTCATGACACCGAACACCTGAACACGCTCATCGAAAAACTCAAAAATGTGAATGGAGTGTTAACAGTTGACCGAACAGAACCCGGTCAGATATAGCCCTCCTTCCACTGAAATGCTTACTTTTGGCTTTTGGTTTTAGCCGAACCTTCATGCAAGAGGATATTCAGGATAAAGTAAGTGGTATTTTCTCAGCCTATCTCGAAAAGAATGGCCACCGCAAGACACCCGAACGTTTTGCCATTTTGAGAGAAATATATGACTTCGAAGGTCACTTCGACATTGAATCGCTGTACGTACACATGAAGAACAAGAACTACCGTGTTTCGCGGGCTACCTTGTACAACACCATTGAATTGCTTTTGGCGTGTAGCTTGGTTCGAAAGCATCAGTTTGGGAAAAATCTTGCTCAGTTCGAAAAGAGCCATCAAAACCACCAACACGATCATATCATCTTAACAGATTCAGGCGAAATGCTCGAATTCTGTGACCCACGTGTTCAGCAAATTAAAGCTACGTTAGAAGATATTTTCGGCATCGAAATTTTACACCATTCGCTCAATTTTTACGCGAAACGAAAAAAGGACTCCGAATGAGTGAACAGTTCGAAATGTACACCGAAAGCACATGCGCTGTTTTCAAACTTAAAGGCCGATTTGTGGAAGATGAATCCCACAAAGAGTTCTTCAACGAAATCAAGGAAGCATGTGAAACTGGGAACAAGAAATTTATCATTGATCTTACAGAATTAACCTATATCAACAGCAGTGGAATCAACCTATTGGTGAAACTCGTGAAGTACTTGAATGCCGAAGAGGGAAAAATCGTCTTCACTGGTGTTCCAGATAACATCAACGAATTACTCACCATTATTGGCTTGAACGCTGTATTTGCAATTGAACCTTCCATTAAAGAAGGATTGCAACAATTGAACTAACCTTATGAAAGTAGATATTCTTCTCGGGCTCCAATGGGGCGACGAAGGCAAGGGAAAAATTGTCGATGTGATTACTCCTGATTACGAAGTTATTGCTCGTTTCCAGGGCGGCCCAAACGCCGGACACACGCTTGAATTCGAAGGACGGAAATACGTGCTACACACCATTCCATCTGGAATTTTCCATTCAGACAAGAAAAATGTTGTTGGAAACGGCGTTGTGATTGACCCTGTCATCTTCAAAAAAGAAGTTGATGCATTGGTCAAAGAAGGAGTCAACATCAACAAGTCACTTCTTCTGTCGAGAAAAGCACACCTCATTCTACCAACTCACCGTCTGTTAGATGCAGCGAGTGAGAAGGAAAAGGGAAGCAAGAAAATTGGATCTACTCTCAAAGGAATCGGCCCAACCTACATGGACAAAACAGGTCGTAATGGCCTTCGTGTTGGAGATGCGTTGAGCGATAAATTTCAAGAGAAATATGATCAGCTTAAAGCAAAGCACGAGCGCCTTTTGGGTCACTACGACTTTGATTACGACCTTGCGCCATTGGAAGAAGAGTGGATGAAAGCCATCGACTTCTTGCGCACCATGACGGTAATTGACAGCGAGCACTATATCAACAATGACCTCCGAGCAGACAAGCGAATCTTGGCTGAGGGGGCACAAGGATCGCTATTGGATATTGACTTTGGTTCATACCCATTTGTTACTTCGTCAAACACCATTTCAGCAGGAGCCTGCACGGGATTAGGTGTTGCTCTAAATAAAATCGGTGAGGTTTTCGGCATCTTCAAAGCGTATTGTACACGTGTTGGATCTGGCCCCTTCCCTACCGAACTCCATGATGATATGGGCGAAGAGCTTCGTGCCAAAGGACATGAGTTTGGCGCTACAACGGGACGACCTAGAAGATGTGGTTGGATTGACCTGCCGGCATTGAAGTATGCAATCATGATCAACGGAGTTACAAAACTCATCATGACGAAAGCAGATGTTTTGAGCAACTTCGATCACGTTCAAGTATGCACGCATTACATGCACCAAGGTGAGAAAATTGACTATCTACCTTACAGCATTCAAGACGGTGAGATCACTCCTGTTTACGAAGCGATTCCAGGATGGCAGCAAGATTTGACTGGCATGCGCTCAATTGATGAGCTTCCTGCCGAACTCAACAATTACATCACATACTTAGAAGAACATTTGAACGTTCCTATTACGATTGTTTCGGTTGGACCTGACAGATCTCAAACCATCCACCGCGACAGCGTTATGGCATGATTTTTTCCTCTGAAGCAGTATGAAACACCTGCTCCTTGTTTGTCTTTCAATTCTCTCCGTGTGCTTCACGGCTGAAACGGCAGTTGCCCAAAAAAAGAAGAAAGTCGAAATCCTGAACGCAGATGCCAGTTTCTACGATGCTGACCTAATTGATGCCGATCGATTAATTGGAAACGTAAGGCTGAAGTATGGTGAGGTGTTGATGTACTGCGATAGCGCCTACCGCTATCCAACCGGGAATTTTGATGCCTTCAGCAACATCCGCGTCAACCAAGGAGATACCCTGTTGCTTTTTGGCGATAAACTTTTCGTTGATAACCAAACGAAAGAAGCACGTTTACGCGACAATATCCGTCTGAAAGACAAAGACCTCACGCTTACTACCGAGATCCTGAACTACGACCTTGAAACGGGCATTGCCAGCTATTATGAGGGTGGGAAAATCATTTCTACTGAGAACAAAAACGTACTCACCAGTAAGGAAGGCTATTATGATTCAGAGTCAGAGTTCTTTCACTTTAGAGATGACGTGGAGCTTAAAAACCCCGAGTACACCATTGTTTCAGACACGCTGAAATACAGTGGACTCAGTGAAACTGCTTTTTTCTTCGGCCCCACGACCATCAAGTCCCAAAGCAACACCATTTACTGTAATAAGGGCTGGTACAACACCAACACAGAAGTGTCTCAGTTTAACAACGGGGCGAAGATCTATTCGAAGTCTACTTTCCTAGGCGGAGACAGTATTTATTACGAAGGAAATAACGGGTTCGGCGAAGTCTTTGGAAATGTCATGATTCAAGACACAACCAGCAACTACTTCATTACCGGAGACTATGGCTGGCACAACGAAGAAAAGGAGAAATCACTGGTTACTGGAAGTGCTGAAATGGTCCAGTTTTTTGATGGTGACTCGCTCTTTTTACACGCTGACACCCTTCGCGCAGCCCCAGACAGCACAGGAAACAACCTCATTAAAGCGTACAACCATGTTAAAATCTTCAAAGAAGACTTACAAGGCGTCGCCGACTCACTGATTTACCTTGAATCAGATTCTTTGCTATCCCTTTTTGGCAACCCTTTGCTATGGTCTAAAGACAATCAGATTAGCGGCGAGAAAGTCGACATCAAACTGTTCGAAGGGCGCATTGACCGGATGATCATCACCAAAAAAGCGATGATTATTTCCGAAGCTGCTCCCGAAAGCTACAACCAAATCAAAGGACGAAACCTCGTGGGCTATTTCGTAGAAAATAAACTGCGAAAAATTGCCGTGAATGGAAATGGGCAAACCATCTATTTCCCTTTAGACGATTCCGAAGAGAAAAAAGTACTTGGCGTGAACCGGGCAGATTGCTCTGATGTCAACATCTATGTGAACGACAGTGTCATTGAACGCATCGTTCTCATCAACAAACCATCGGGCGGTCTTCACCCCATGAGCAAAGCAAACCCCGATGACCTCTTTCTGGAAGGCTTCTTCTGGAATAGCGTAAATCGTCCGGAAAAAAGACAGGACATTTTCATTTGGCAAGATGCCCCGGCTCCTCAATAATAGCTAGGCTTTGTAGAGCGGATACGCTGTCATTTTCTCATTCACCTCTTTCGCAACGCTTGCAATTGAAGCGGCATCCTCAGGATTCGAGATCACTCGATCAATCCATTCTGCTACTTGGGCCATATCAGATTCTACCAATCCTCGGCTAGTGATGGCTGGTGTTCCAATTCGAATTCCCGATGTTGTAAACGGAGATTCTGTATCGAAAGTCACCATGTTTTTGTTGACCGTAATATGCGCTCCAACAAGTGCCTTTTCAGCCAATTTACCGGTAACACCTTTGTTTCGAAGATCAATTAGCATGCAGTGATTGTCTGTTCCTCCTGAAATGAGTTCGAAACCACGATCAACCATTGCCGTTGCTAGTGCTTTCGAATTGGCAATCACTTGATGCGCATACGCTTTGTATTCTGGACGAAGTGCTTCGCCGTACGCAACCGCCTTGGCTGCAATAACGTGTTCCAACGGCCCGCCTTGGCTACCAGGAAAAACAGCTGAATCCAATAGGCTGCTCAATGAACGAACTTTTCCTTTTGCGGTTGTAATTCCCCATGGATTTTCCATGTCCTTTCCGACCATTATCATTCCACCACGAGGACCTCTTAACGTCTTGTGTGTAGTGGTTGTTACAATATGACAATGTGGAAGTGGATTGTTTAGAATCCCCGCCGCAATCAATCCTGATGGATGAGATACATCTGCTAACAACACTGCACCAACCTGATCAGCAATCGCTCTAAAACGTGCATAATCCCAGTCTCTTGAGTAAGCAGAAGCCCCACAGATAATCATTTTAGGCTGCACTTCTTTTGCCGTTGCCTCTACCTTATCCATGTCAACTCTTCCAGTTTCCTTCTCTACCCCATAAAAATGGGCTTTGTAGAGTTTCCCAGAATAATTCACCGGCGACCCGTGTGTTAAATGCCCTCCATGAGAAAGGTCAAATCCAAGAATGGCATCCCCGGGCTTCAAGCAAGCAAGCATCACAGCGCTATTGGCGCTCGCTCCACTGTGCGGTTGAACATTGACCCATTCGGCCCCGAACAACTCCTTGGCTCTATCAATGGCCAACTGCTCAGATTGATCAACTACTTCGCATCCGCCATAGTAACGCTTTCCGGGTAGGCCTTCAGCGTATTTGTTCGTCATTACAGACCCCATTGCTTGCATGACCTGTTCGCTGACAAAATTCTCAGAAGCAATAAGTTCCAATCCTTCTACTTGTCTTTTTTTCTCCTGATCAATCAGGTTGAAGATTTCTTCATCTCTCCACATAACGTTGTATTTGCTAGGAAAGGGCGTCAGGTCATTTCAAACACCACTTTGATTTGAAATGCAAAGGTCTGAAAACCGATATAAGTTCGTTCTATTTGGAGCAAAAAAGTTGTTCCCACATTTTGAACAACCTCAATTCAACGCGAGGTGTGAATAAGAACCAATAAGCCTTGCAAAGCATACGTTATTTGAACGCAACTTTGATAGATACAACAGCCTGGCTGTGTTATACCACAACATGAAGTTCCTCAGCATATTTTTAATCATTAGTATACCGCTTCTTTTCAGTGGCTGCAATACAACCACAACGCATCAAACCATGGAGCACGAGCACACCAATGCGCTTATCAATGAAACCAGCCCTTACTTGTTACAGCACGCGCACAACCCTGTTAAATGGTACCCTTGGGGAGAAGAAGCACTGGCAAAAGCACAAGAAGAAGACAAGTTGATTCTGATAAGCGTTGGCTACAGTGCCTGCCATTGGTGCCATGTGATGGAACATGAGACTTTTGAGGACTCTGCTGCAGCCGCATTCATGAATGAACATTTTATCAGCATCAAAGTCGACCGAGAGGAACGTCCAGACATTGATCAGATCTACATGAATGCCGTTCAACTTATGACACAACGTGGAGGATGGCCCCTGAACTGCTTCGCCCTTCCCGACGGTAGACCTGTTTACGGAGGAACTTACTTTCCGAAAGAAAAGTGGCTCGAAGTCATGCAAATGCTCGTTGATCTCAGAAAAAACAATCCAGAGCAGATGATCACCTATGCCGAGCAGCTTACCAAAGGCATTCAAGAAAGTGAACTCATTACGCCCGCATCAAGCGACGCACTCATTGACCAAGAATTACTGCATACACTTGTTGATGAATGGAAACCTTATCTAGATTATAAAGAAGGCGGACCAAACAGATCTCCGAAATTCCCCATGCCCAATAATCTTGAGTTCCTCTTGCATTATGGCAGTCAGCACAACGACGAAAAACTGCGTGATTATGTAAAAACCACTTTGGACAAAATGGCCCAAGGAGGTATTTACGACCAAATTGGAGGAGGCTTTGCGCGCTATTCAACAGACGGCCTCTGGAAAGTACCACATTTCGAAAAGATGCTTTATGACAACGCCCAATTGGTAAGCCTCTATTGCGATGGCTACAGAGCATTTGGTGAAGCAGACTACAAAGTGGTAGTTGAGCAAAGTTTGTCTTTCATTGAACGCGAATTGACGAACGAAAACAACTTGTATTATAGCGCACTCGATGCTGATAGTGAAGGAGAAGAAGGCAAATTCTACATTTGGACGAAAGAAGAACTTGAGCTCTTACTAAAGGACGATTTTGCCTTTGCCAAGGAATACTACAACGTCAACAGCAAAGGAAAATGGGAGGGAGATCATTACATCTTATTACGGAGGTCCAGTAAAACGACGTTCTCTGAAAAGAATGAGCTAACCATTGAAGAGATTGACCAACAAATCACACGCATCAACAACACGCTCATGGCAGCGCGAGATGAGCGAATCAGACCAGGGTTGGATGACAAATCGCTCACATCGTGGAATGCACTGATGATCAAAGCTTACACAGACGCCTTTCGCTGCTTCGGAGAGAAAGACTGGTTGAATAAAGCCACAGCTTCGGCCGAGGCATTGGAGACTCACTTGCTCCAGAAAGACGGAAGTTTGCTTCATAGTTTCAAAGACGGGACAGCAAAAATAAACGGCTACTTAGAAGATTACTGCTTCGCCATTGAAGCCTATATCAATTTGTACCAAGCCACCTTCGACGAGCGTTACCTTCATACAGCAAACAACCTCGCCAGCTATGCCGTTGATCATTTCTATGACGAAGAACGCGGGATGTTTTGGTTCACTAGTGACCTTGACCCGGAACTGATTGCCCGAAAGCAAGAAGTAGAAGACAATGTTATTCCCGCCTCTAACTCGAGCATGGCCAAAGGGTTATTTCAACTTGGCACCCTATTTGAAATCGTAGAGTACAAGAACATCAGTGAAAGAATGCTGCTCAACGTGAGTTCAAACTGGAAATACGGACAGGGCTATTCGAATTGGGGTCGTTTAATGCTCTGGAAAACCGACCGCTACTTCGAAGTGGCCATAACAGGTGAAGATGCGAACGAACTGCGCGCTGAATTGGACAGAATTTACCTTCCTGATGTCTTGTTTATGGGGGGCGAAAAAGGAGATCTCCCATTACTAGATGGAAAATTTATTGGAACGTCAACTATTTTCGTTTGTGAAAACAAATCATGTCAATTACCTACTGAATCTGCTACCGATGCATTATCTCAAATGGGGCGTTAGTCTCTTGTTAATTGGTATCTCTTCAATCTGCGCTGCTCAAATGATTCAAGTAGATGAAGGCGAAATTGATTTTCGTCAGTTAAGTTTCGAACCCCTCTTTATCGTACGAAACAACATCAAGACCATCACAGCAGATGAGCGCGAAATGCGTTATGGTCAAACCATTAAGGAACTCGGTAGCTTTATTACATATCATTTCGACACAACTGGCCATTGCACTTCACGAATTACTTCGCGAACCCGTTACGGAAGATTGGACAGCATAGTGGAACGCTTCAAACTGGAAGGAGACAAACTGCGAGAATCAATTCGGCAAGACCAACGAAGTTATCTTCGGCAAGAAATGACAACCAGTGGAGACACCACCTCTTTTTGTAGGTACCGTGGAAACAATGAGGGAATTGAAACCTGGTTGTCTTGTGAGTACCATGTCGTTTCTCGCACAGATGAAACCCACACGGTTGAGATCATGAATGATCAGAAAAGACCGTATCACACCAAACGGTACTATTATGACAGTCTCAATTACCTTATACGTATAGAAGAGACCTTTTTAGTAACGCGAAAACAGCAAACTGTCTCGTTCACGTACACCGACGACGGTCAGTTAGCAGAACGGTTGGACAAATCGGCAAAAGGAGAATCAAAGTGCGAATACCGGTATGGCCAAGACGGACTGTTAGAGTCTATCTACTATTACGAGGGCGGAGAAATAGTGTGGGAAAGAGAGATTGTTATCGGAGCATCGGGTAGGCTCGATGCTTTACTAAAGCGCGATCCAGACACAGGAGATATTAGAATTGATAAATATTCATACGAATTTCACGATTAATCCGTTTAGACCTTATGCGTTACCTGATTGCACTACTCATTTGCTTTTTCGCTATCGCTCCTTTGGATGTTGATGCGCAACGCGACCGCAAGCAGAATCCGAAGAAGACACAGCAAGAAGCCAATCAAAAACAAGCAGACAGGAAGCAAAAAATGCGCGATGACTTACAGAAGGATCGTGACAGACATGCATCCATTCAAGATCGAAAAACGAAGCGCAGGATGAGAAAAACGCGCAAACGATCGCAACGGCTTGCCCAAAATAAGCCACAACCATTTTATAAAAGATGGTTTAAAAAGAAGGGTTTCAAGTAGGCGGCTTTCCAATCTAAAGGGAAGTTTTTTGCTTAGACATGTAAACTTTTCTCACATTCTATTGGCCAACTATTGCCCATGCTCCCAATGTCTTACCTATCTTTAGAGCCGTAAAAGGTGTAAATAGAGATTTCTAAAAGAGTAAGATTCTCATTTTGAACGTGTTGTTAGCAAGTCTGGATACAGTGAATATCCTCCTTTGATAACGGCGCAGATAATTTCTATATTTACCCCCGTTTGTTGAGAAATAGTTAGTTAATCCAAAGCCAAACTGTATGTCGCGTAAGATCTACTTACTGTTCTTGCTGGCCTTTTTCATTTCGCCCTCTGTATTTGGGCAGGCCGGTTCAGGAACTTTAAAAGGTAAGGTAACTGATTCTGAAACAGGTGAACCACTACCGTTCGTTAACGTAGTTGTCTTCCTGAATGGAAATCAGATTACCGGTACCAACACCGATTTTGATGGAGAGTATACCGTCAAACCAATTGACCCGGGAACGTATGACGTTCTCTTCTCGTATGTCGGTTATAACACCAAAAAAGTTACAGGAGTACAAATTACTTCTAACAAAATCCAATTCGTTAATGCCCCTCTCGCGAGTGGTATTCGAATTGACGAAGTGGAAATTGTTGAGTACACCGTACCACTTATCGATCGAGACGGGGGTGCATCAGGAGGTACTGTAACACGTGAAGACATTGATAAAATGCCAGGACGTGACGCTGTTACGTTAGCAACTCAGGTTGCCGGTGTAGGAACTGCAGGTACAGATGGAGGAATTTCCATCCGTGGTGCTCGTCCGAACTCTACGTGGGTTTACATCGATGGTATTAAAGTAAGAGGATCTTCAGCATTGCCGAAATCTGCGATTCAGGAAGTGTCAGTACTTACTGGAGGTATCCCTGCCAACATTGGGGATGCAACCGGAGGAGTAATGAACATCTCACTTCGTAACTCTTCTGCCAAGTGGTTCGGAGGGTTTGAAGTAATTAGTTCTGGATTCAAGAGCGGTGAAACAGCAGTTGGGCTTGACAGATATGGATACAACCTTGTAGAGGGTGTTATTTCTGGTCCACTCTTGTTCACCAAAGATGAAGAAGGAAATAGAGATCGTCCGTTATTAGGTCTTTTCCTTTCTGGTAACTACACCAGTCAAGTTGATACACGTCCGGCATACGGAGGTGTGATGCGTATGACTGATGAAGCTCGCCAGTCAATCATCGACAACCCATTGCGTCAGAACATTGGATCTGATGGTGAGGTGAACGGTGCATTGTTCAATGCGGATTTCTTGAATGCAGATGATTTCGAAAATGTTCCAACACGTCTTAACGCAGGAAGTCGCTCAGCGAACCTTGTAGCGAAGATTGATGTGAACACAACGGAGACAATGAACTTGACATTCGGTGGAACTGCTGCTTATAGTAGAGCTAACGAATTCAGCAGAGCGCGAAGCTTGATGAACTGGGAAAACAACGTTCAGACGACGAACTTCGACTGGAGAGTTTACGGAAAGTTCTCGCAGCGCTTTAATAACGAAGAAGATTCTGATGAAGGATCTGCTAGTAACCTGAAGAACATTTTCTACACGGTGATGGTAGATTACTCTAAGAACATCGACCGTCGTGAGGATGAAACCCACAAAGACGAATTCTTCAAGTACGGACACGTTGGTCAATTTGACGTGTTTGATAGAGAAAGTTACACGTATGACTTCGCTCGTCAAGTATATGTACATGACGGATGGGAAGATACCTTGGTAACCTTCACTCCTTCTGAGTTCAACCCTGAATTGGCGGCAATCAACAACCAGTACTTTGGTTTGTTTGAGAACGAAGCATATGACCCAAATGATCCGGGACCATACTCTTCACTGCTACAGGTACAAAATGGTAACGCGCTTCAAAACGGACGAACTCCTCCAGCGACATACAACCTATGGAGTTACCTCGGTACACAGGCGAACGATTACCTACTACAGGACAACAGCCAGTTCCGTGTAACGGCTTCTGGATCTGCTGATATTGGTGATCACGCACTTCAGGTTGGTTTCGAGTATGAGCAACGTAGCGATGCATTCTACTCGCTAGCACCAACAGGATTGTGGACATTGGCTAGACTATACACTAACAGTCATATCCAAGAGATTGACCGTAGTGATTCTACCATCACAAACATTGGTACTGACCAGTACGTGACCTATGAGCGTCTTATTGGAGGTGGTCAATTCGAATTTGACCGCAACTTGCGTATCGCTCTTGGACTAGATCCAAATGGAAATGACGACATCATTGTTGATGCCCTTGACCCAGAGTTCTTCTCTATCGATATGTTCGGTGCAGATGACCTTCTTAACCAGGGTAACAATGTTGTTCTTTACTCAGGATATGATCACAAAGGAAATAAGTTGAATGACCGTCCTACTATTGAGGACTTCTTCAACGAAACGAACGATGACGGATTTAGAACTCGTCCGGTTGGAGCTTATGAGCCAATCTACGTTTCTGGTTATGTACTTGATAAGTTCACCTTTGATGACATCATCTTCAACGTAGGTCTTCGTATTGACCGTTTCGACGCCAACCAACCAGTATTGAAAGATCCTTATGTAATAGGAAACGCTCTTTCAGTAGGTGACGTTCGTGGAGACATTCTAGAAGACATCAACGCTGACGTTACGATCCCTACTAATATTGGTGATGACTTCGTAGTATATGTAGATGACATCGATAACCCAACGAACATTGTTGGTTACCGTGACGGTGATACTTGGTACAACTCTATTGGTACTGAGATCACAGATCCACAAGCGATTGCTTCTACAAATGGTAACCCTGCACCTCTTTTGGTAAATGGTCCAGACGAAGAATTGAACTCTAGCGCATTTAAGGATTATGAGCCTCAGGTGAACATCATGCCGCGTATCTCTTTCTCATTCAACATTTCGGATGAGGCAGTATTCTTCGCTCACTATGATATCTTGACTCAGCGTCCGTTGAACAACAACCGTTTCAGTCCAATTGATTACTTGTTCATCGAGTCTCGTAATGACTTGATCAACAACCCAGACTTGAAGCCAACGAAGACAATCGATTACGAGCTTGGTTTCCAGCAGGTTCTTTCTCGTAGTTCTTCTTTGAAAATCTCGGCATTCTACCGTGAGCTTCGTGACATGATCCAGGTGCGCCAGTTCGCTGGAGCTTACCCTCGTTCATACAGAGCGTTTGGTAACCTTGATTTCGGAACAACAAAAGGATTGACTGTTTCTTACGATTTACGTCGTACGGGTAACGTTCGTTTGAACGCTTCATACACGCTTCAGTTCGCTGATGGAACAGGATCTACAACTACTACTGCACTTGCATTGATCAACGCAGGTTTACCTAACCTACGTACCATTGCTCCATTCAACTATGACCAACGTCACCGTATTGTGATGAACTTGGATTACCGTTATGGTGGAGGAAGTGATTACAACGGACCAGTTTGGTTCGGGAAGCAAGTATTCGCTAACACAGGTGTGAACTTTATCGCAAACCTTGGTTCAGGTACACCTTACACAGCGTCTACAATTGCAGTTCCAATTACAGGTGAAGTTTCTCCTTCTACTGAAGGGTCTATCAACGGTAGCCGTCTTCCATGGCAGTTCAGTCTTGACTTAAACCTTGACCGTAACTTCGTTCTTTCTTTCGGTGAGAAAGATGGACAAGCAAAGACAGCTAACCTAAACGTATACCTATGGGTATCTAACCTCCTCAACATCCGTAACATCAACTCGGTTTACCGATTCACTGGTGTATCTGATGATGATGGATACCTTGCGGCAGCTCAGTACCAGCCTCAGATTAATTCTCAGAATTCACCTGACGCTTTCCGTAACTACTACTCTATGTTCGTAGATAACCCATTCAACTTGGGTCTTCCTCGTACGATGCGCCTTGGCGTGAAACTCGACTTCTAAAAAATGACGACTATGAAGTGTTTTAAGAAAAAGTCCATTAAGAAAGTATTGGCACTCGTTTGTGCTGGAGTGTTCGCTGTGCCAGCAATGGCGTACAAATACGAAGGTGCAATCGTTGAAGGAAATGGAGGGAATGATCAAGTAACTAGTACGTCGTCAACACGTGCTGCGGCTTGTGCCCCTGCTACCGCACTGAGAGAGCTTGAATTCAACAATGTTCGCGCATTGATCGAAACAGGTGGATCGATGTGGCAAAACCGTTCTACCAGTAGAGCGGCCTACGAAATTCCTAAGGATGGTGGTGTTTCATCATTGTATGCAGGAGCATTGTGGATGGGAGGGATTTCTCCCGATCAGCAGTTGAAACTAGCAGCAATCACATTCCGTGCAAACGGTAACGATTTCTGGCCTGGACCATTGACCAATGATGGTACTGCTGAAATTGATGAAAGTGTTTGTCAAGAATATGACACGTTCTGGAGAGTACAGAAACAAGATGCCCAAGCACACCGTGCTTACTTCGACTGTATCAATGATCCAGATTGTGATCTTGCTGAACTTGATCTAGAAACGTATTCTACACCATCATACTTTTTCGAGTATCCTGGTAATGGTAATACAGCATTAGGACAAGATTTCAACTTGGCTCCTTTCTATGATTATGATAACAACACAATCTACGATCCAACACAAGGAGATTATCCTTTCTACGATTTCTTGCAAGAAATTGATTGTGCTGAGCGTCGTAGAGAAGATGTAGTACCATTGTTTGGTGATCAGACGTACTACTGGATCTTCAATGATAAAGGAAACGTTCACTCGGAATCTAACGGTGAACCAATCGGTATGGAAATTCGTGGACAGGCTTTTGCCTTCGCTTCGGATGACGAGATCAACAACATGACGTTCTACAACTACGTGTTGATCAACCAAGGTACACAGACATTGAACTCCACTTACTTCGGAGCATGGGTAGATCCAGATTTGGGTTCATCTATCGATGATTATGTTGGATGTGATGTACAGCGTGGATTAGGTTACTGCTACAACGGTGATGATTTTGATGAAGCTACTACCTCTTCTCCAGGTTACGGTGAAAACCCTCCTGCAGTTGGTGTTGACTTCTTTGAAGGCCCTTACCAAGATGCTGATGAAGTTGATAACCCATTAACTGAAAGCATTTCTGAAGCAATCACGGCATTGGGTATTCCATACTCAGGTATTGGAATCGGATACGGTGATGGCGTTGTTGATAATGAGCGTTTCGGAATGCGTCGTTTTGTATACTACAACAACGGTGGTGATCCTGAAAACGGTGAGCCTACTACCCCTGTTCACTACTACAACTACATGAATGGTATTTGGAAGAACGGACAGAAAATGGTTTACGGTGGTGACGGTGTAAACGTTGGAACTACCGACATTGAAGCTGACTACATGTTCCCAGGGGATACAGATCCTTTGGATTGGAGTACGGCAGGTATTCCTACTGATCCATGGACGGAACAAACAGCTGGTAATCCATCTGCTGACCGTCGTTTCATCCAGTCAGCTGGACCATTTACTCTTCTACCGGGTGATTACAACAACATTACGATGGGTGTTGTATGGGCTCGTGCTACTGGTGGTGGTGCATTTGCATCTGTTGAACTTCTTCAAGAAGCTGATGATAAGGCTCAGGCTCTTTTCGATAACTGCTTCGAAATTGTATCTGGACCTGCAGCACCAGAGGTGACTATCCAAGAAATGGAAAACCAGCTTGTTCTTTACTTATCGAACAACAACGGTGTATCAAACAACTTCAACGAAGAATTCGGACCAAACGGTCAAGGTTTTGACCCAGGTATTCCAGCTACATTCGAAGGGAACGACCTTGATACATTACAGCGTTCTTATGTTTTCGAAGGTTACCAGATTTTTCAGGTAGTTGACGAAACGGTAACGGCTGCTGATTTGGAAGATTTGGAGCGTGCTCGACTAATTGGAACAGTAGACGTAAAGAATGATATCAACCTTGCGATCAACTACGAGTTGGACGCAACAATGAATATCCCGGTTCCTTCACTACGTGCAGAAGGTGATGATGAAGGAATTAGACACAGTTTCTTAGTAACTGATGATGAGTTCGCAACGGGAGACAGTAAGTTGATCAACCACAAGACCTACTACTTCATGGTATTGGCTTACGGTTACAATAACTACGGTGAGTACAACCCTGTTACACTTGCGGGACAGGCTGAACAATACAAAGCATCTCGTACCTCTGCTAGCGGAGGATCATTGAGAGTGTTCGCTGGTATTCCTCACGATCCGGCTCCTGAAGCTGGAGGAACTATTTCAAACGCCGCTTTTGGAAGTGGAATTGAAGTGACTCGTATCGAAGGAACCGGAAACAGCTACAACGATCTAGATTTGACAGAAGCTTCTGAACTTGACATCTTGGCAAACACGATTGTCCCTGAAGTAACTTACAAAGCTGGAGCAGGCCCTATCGATATTCAAGTTGTGGATCCGTTGAATGTTCCTAATGCAGATTTCGAACTACGCATTGATTTCAATGACGAAGGTATTGATGAGTCTGAATGGGAATTAACGAACCTTACGTTGCTGAACGATAATGACCCATCAAATGATAACCGAGCAGTTGTTACTTCAACTAAGACTATTGACGTCTTGAATGAAGAACTTCTCCTAGATTGGGGTATTTCAATTACGATCAATCAATACGAGTACCTGAATGGTGGTTCATTTACTGAGCCTATCTCAGCTACAATTGAATTTGATGATCCATCTAACCCTTGGTTCACAGGTATTCCTGATGCTGAAGGATTTACTCCTTTGAACTGGATTCGTTCTGGAACACAGGATTCAGATGATGACATTGAAGAAGAAGTAATCTTCGATGATTTGAAGCCAGGTGATCCACTTGATGAAGAAGAAATCTACGAAGGTCTACTTGGTGGAACATGGGCACCTTATATGCTTGCTTCTTACACAAGCGAGTACACGAACAGTGTTACAATGGAAGACGAAATTGGTCCTTCTGTAGCACCAACAAATGACCAGTTGAAAGGTGATTTGAGTGTATTCTCAAGACTGAACTCTATCAACAACGTAGACATCGTTCTTACAAGTGATCGATCTAAGTGGACAAGATGTGGTGTACTTGAAATGCAACCTCTTGAAGACTTAGCTCAAGATTTCTTTGATACTGATTACGGTGATTTTGATGATTCTCCTAAGATGATTCTTAGACGTCACCCATCAGTTGATAAACTTGGACGTACAGTTGCTGAAGGT
>JAQWQB010000143.1 GCA_029245065.1 Flavobacteriales bacterium
AGCAGGTAAAATGAGATATCAGTCGGTCTTTGAAGGTCTTCTTAATAGGTACAGCCCGTTTTCTTCAATCAGAACTTCCCATTGATGATAGGCCTGAAATTCACTTACATGCTTTTCGAGCTGTTCTTTCTCGGAAAAAGGGTAGACGTTCTCTTCAAAATGAAGGAGAATGTAATCAGCATCTAGAACAAGCGGAAATTGATACACACGCTCTCTTAGGCTAAGGTGAGGTACGAAAGAGTTCTGTGCAGAAACGGCCGCATCATCTGGAATCAAAGCCATTGCCTCGTACACTTCGTCGACATCAAAGTCTCGTGTGTAATGGTATGATTTGTAAAATCTCAACTTGCTCTTATCGCTGAATTGATGTGTATTATCCATAAGCCTGATAGAGGTGCCAAGTGTTGTTAGAACAATTATTACAACTACTATCCGGTGGTACTTTGGTCGAGGTAATGTCTTTATTACCTCCATAACTCCAATGACCAAAATAGGGGCAAATTCGATGGAGTACTGAAAGTGTACTCCCCATAAGGTGTGGTTGTCATGAAACATTTTCTGTCCAATCAAGGGCAACATCATAATAATGTAGGCAGGCTTTCTCAACAACAAAATACCGCCAGATAGACAAAGGAATACGTAAAACTCAATTTTAGCACCGGGTGTAGGGAAATAACCAACATCCTTATAGAGCAACTGAAAACTGTAGAAGGGACGGGTAACGAGCGTTGTTAATGCCTCACCGAAGGATTTACCTAACGCTGAATAATGAAAGCCATGGTAAGCGCCGGAAGGAGTGATTGAAGGTAGAATAAACTCCAGCACAACCAGAAAGTACACTACACTCAGACCTGCAAAGATCAACGCCCAGTTCCGTTTTCGTTTTTCTTTGAAGTAGATAATGGCTAACCCAATCATCACAAAAAATAGCCATATGCCCATGTTTTCCTTTCCAAGTAGCATGAAAAGAAGTAGAAGCAATGAGGTTTTTATTTTCTCTTTTCGGAACGAAATAAACAGCCAAGGAAGTACCATTGCAGCAACCACATTGCTATGGTAATCATAAGACACCGCAGAGAACACCCCGAAGAACGCTAGAAAACAGACCAATGCTGGAAGCGCAAATTTTCGATCTACGAATTGGGCAACGTACTTAAATACACCAAGTCCGCCCAGCAGAATGGCTACAATTTGCACTACGAGTAGGGTGTAGGTTCCAAAAATGAATTTCAGAGGCGAAAAAAGGGGGAGGTAAAAGTCGAAATGGTCTGCCAAAAGCACCTTGTAGTCTTCTTGGAACATACTAGTTGTAGGCATGTTTCCAGACATATACACGTCCAATGCTTGGGTATACAGACCTAAATCCAACGCGTAGGTCCGAAACAAATAATGATTAAGGAATGAAATCAATGTGTACAACACGGCAAACCCACCTAAGGTGAAAGCCAGTTGGAGTTTTATTTTTTTATCCCAAATCACTGAGGGCGAAGATAACAGAATAGACTAGAAACAATGGCAGGAGCCCTTCTTACTTGCAAGGGTTGTGGCTGGGGTACTTGCAGGCTTTATCGCTTACATGCCTCGTTCTGTGTTCCAGGAAAGGAGTGTCTTTCAACACCATGTCCATGAAAGACAGGATCTGAGTAATGCCTTTTTCAATTGGGTAGATACAGCTGCCGTGTTTGCCACCACAAGCACTGACCAGGTAACAAGATTTTTCTAGTTCCGCGTAGCGTTCATAAATGGAATAACTTCCATGAAGTAGCAATGCTCCAACGGTGTTTTCAGGACAGTAATGATGCGGTGCTGAAGCGTAAGGGACGAGGGCATCACACGTTCCATGATACAATAAGACGGGTATTGCAGAGGACTGATCAATCCAATCCAAAGAGGTCATAGCACCTGCAAACGCCATTACACCTTTGTATTGGAAGCTTGGGTACTGTTCCCAGAGAGCTGTGTCTTGGTTGTGTGGAGCGAAAGTCGCTTGCAGAACTGCTTCGGCCCCAGCGCTACTTCCACTTAAGAAGATAGCATTGGGGTCAATGTTCAATGCAGCTGCGTTCTCGAGTACAAAGAGCGTGGCTGAATAGATGTCGCTTGCAGCAGATTCAAAAGCCTTGATCTTATTCGGGGCAGGTTGGTCGCAATGGAAAGATTGCCCTTCCAAGTAGAGGTGATACGACATGTTAACAACGGTGTAGCCTGCGTTCGAGACAGAATCACAAAAGTGGTCAATGTTTTTCTCCTTCCTAGTACCGGCGTAAAATCCTCCTCCGTGAACGAAAATAACCGTAGGCGCTACTTCCCCGGATTTGGAGTACACGTCCAACTCCAATGGTTGATCGTTCCGAACCGTGTAGGTGTAGGTATCGAACGTTTTTTCGTTCTGTGCGGAGAGCGAAAGACTCAACCCAAATACGAGCAAAGTGAGTAAAGAGGAAAGCCTGAAGAAGGGTGTCATATTAATGAGTGGTTGCAACATGTAAGTAACAAGTCAAAGATAGTGCCGAAATGCGGAAAACTTTTCAGCCTAAACTAGTTACTTTTGTGCTTCAAACTCGAGCTATGATAAACAGAGTGCTATACGTAGAGGATGATCCGGTGTCCTTGTTTGTGGGGTTCACGATGCTAAGAGAATCGAACGCATTTGATGAAGTGCTTTCAGCGAAGAATGGAAAAGAAGCGTTGGACATGTTGAAAGAAGAATCGGTTGATCTCATGATCATGGATTTTTCTTTGCCATTGGTTGATGGAGAAGAGCTTATACGAACAGCTGCAACGTATGAATTGTCGAAAAACACACCCATTGCTGTGATTACGGATATGCAGTTCAAAGAGGAAGACATGACGAAGTTGAAATCATTGCCGAATGTCTTCTTTGTTGATCGTAAACCAATTCGGAAGAGCCAAGTGCCAGCAATGCTCGAGCTGCTGAATAAGTGAATTCACATTGTTTAAATCCGTCTTTGCAGGAGATAAACGAAACTCAAATCCCATCACTCAAGGGAAAGAAAGACTGGTAGAAAAACTCATTGTACGCTAAAAAGCGAAATCACATTTTGATAAAGGAGGGAAGTGTTAAGCTTCCCTTTTTTAATGCCTTACGCTAATCTTACCAACTTGTTCTAGCTGACCATTCCACAAAGCTCTGGCAATGTAGATTCCATTTGGGAATTGCCCCAAATCAAGAGACTCGTTATCACTAATAAGTGCTGTGTGAACTAATTTCCCTGAAATATCGATCAGTTCAACCGTGTATTTAACGACTGAATTTTCGGCCCTTAAATAAAGCTGATAGCCATCTGAGTACATCCTGATTGCTGGATTGAAGCTTGGTTCGTTCGAAGTGTTAAGTACAACAGACGTTTCTAATTTCATGACAATAGGCAAGTGATCACTCATATAATACATGGCTCTCAAGATGTCATAGGGCACCGGGTTATCTTCTTCGCAATCAAGAATATTCTGGTTGTAACATGTTCCATTATTACCGAGAGACAGGTAGCTATCTTCTTGGTAGTGAAGAACAGATGAGGGGTCCATTACATTTTCACTTGCAAGAATGAAGTCGAAACGGTCATCCAATCCACCGCCAGCGCCATCTCCGAAGATAGATGAAGTTCGGGTTGATTGCGTCAGGATTTCTTTGAAGGGATATGATGATGAGGTCCAGCTGCCTGGAGCGTCAATAGGGTCTTGAAAAACAATCGAATTCGTTCCAGAAAGCAATAATTCATAGGCTGGCTCATCGCTGCCATACAAGTTAAAATCTCCACCGAAAATACATAGACTAGCCGGGTCAATTTCTGTCAAGGCATTCACAAAAACTTCAGCCATTTCAAGACGAAGTTGCTCATTATCGCTGCCACTGCTTGATTTCAAGTGGGTGTTGAAAACGTACATAAAAGTCGTGTCAGCTCCTTGGGAAAGGCCTTCATCTCTTAGGAAAAGCTTGTAGATGTTAATGTCGCGAACTGGGGTGGTTTTAAGACGTTCTTCAGCTAAACCGAAAACTTCGTTGTTGTAAACAATCGCTTGCTGCAACAACCAGTCTGAGTTTTGGTTAGATTGTTGACTAACCCAAGTTGAGCTGAAATACTCACCGTCTAAATCAGCGCAAGAAACTTCAACAATACTATTGAGACCCGTTTCAGATTTCAATTCTTGAAGCAAGATGAGGTCGGGTTGTGTGTAATTGAAAATTTTTCTGAGTGTATCTTCTCGGTTTTGCATTTCTCCTTGAGGAAAGTTCAAAACGTTGTAGCAGAGTACGTTAATCTCTGTTTGAGCTATTGAGCTGGAAATTACAGCGCAGAAAAGGAAGGTTAAAAGTTGCTTCATGGTGCGAATGTACTGCCACTACGAGTAAGTAGACTCAATTTCGATCGTATTTAACAAAGTAAGGTGCACAGGACACCTCCCAGCGATATGTTGGAGTCTTTTTACCTGTTCTTCCGTCAGGTCTCCTTCAATCTGAATGGACTTGGTAAATACATCAATGCGTTTTTCTTCGCCCGAAACGCTGTCTTCATGATGTTTTCTGTCATGCGCAACATGCATTTCAACATTGTCAAGCGGCCACTTTTTTCGGTTGGCGTACATTTTCATGGTCATGGCAGTGCAGGCGGCCAAGGAAGCAGAAAGAAATTCATAGGGCGAAGGGCCGAAATCACTCCCTCCTACGGATGCTGGCTCATCTGCAATGAGTGCATGATTCCCCGCTTTTAATTCTGTTAGAAAACCTTCTTCATTTCCAATGCGGGCTGCGGCTTGAAGTTCGGTGCTTAGTTCTTCTGTTAGTGCTACCTCCGGAAGGTATCTTTTTGCCCATGCAGCAATGGTACTTCCTGCGTATTCAGCATCTGGTCTTGAAGATAACAAGTGATCTGCCCCATCTAGTGATATGAAACTTTTTGGGTGAAAGGCGTTGGAATAGAGTTCGGCCGCATTGCTGATATTGACAATGGTATCTTGTGGTGAATGAAGTATCAACAGAGGCTTCTTCAATTCCTTGAGATAGGTTGGAAGGTCGTAGCGTTTAATGTCGTCCAAGAAACTCTTTTTCATCTTGAATGGACGTCCTCCTATGTTCACTGTAGCTTCTCCTTTTTCCAGCAAGGTTTCAGACTCACTCCCTAACAAGTGGGTAACATGAACAGGATCAGAAGGAGCGCCAATGGTAGCAATAGCCTTCACGCTGGTGATTGCCTTTCCTGCGTAAAGAACTGCTGCGCCTCCCAACGAGTGTCCAATGAGCAAGCTAGGTGCTTCATATTCTTTTTGCAGGAAATTGGCTGCGGCGATGAGGTCTTCAATGTTACTCGAGAATCCAGTATCGGCAAAATCACCTTCTGATTTCCCTAATCCAGTGAAATCAAAGCGGAGTACAGCAATATTTTGCGCATTCAGTGCCCTAGCAACGGTCTTCGAACTCAATAAATTCTTACCGCAAGTAAAGCAATGGGCGAACAATGCAAACGAATCAGGTTTGTGTCCGATAGGGAAATCAAGCTGTCCATGAAGCTTTTCATTTTGGCTGTTGAAAAATTCTACTTGAATAGACGAACGCATAGTTATAAACTTTTGATAAAGATTATGTGGATATATCACGAACCTATTTCGCTGAAGCATTCACTTGGATTTCTATTTCCGCACTATTCTTATACCTTAAAACAATTAATCATGAAATCATTTATGAAATTTGTCCCTTTGTTTTGCTAGTGGCTGTTATGTCTAGCTGTACAAGCATGAACAAAACAATGCGCGAGCCAAATGCACGTGTAGAATTCGAACGTGAAGACTTCACAATGAGCTCGCAAGTATCTGCTTCATCTACAACAACGAAGATCATCGGAATCGATTGGAAGCGTCTGACGAAAAAAGAAACAGGAACTGTTGAAGGTTTTGGTGGATTTCCTGGTCTTATTGACAGTGCAAGCATTCCAGTAATTGGCGGTGTTCTTACAGATGCTACTTCTAGCTATGCATTGTACAACTTGATGTCTGAAAACCCAGGTTACGATGTTGTATTCTACCCTCAATACGAAACGAAAGTAGAGCGTCCAATCTTAGGAATTGGATTCTTGAAGACAGTAACTACTGTTAAAGTAACTGCTCGTCTAGGATCTATCAAGTAATCCAACGAGAAACTTTTGAAAAGGGGAGGTGTTAAGCTTCCCTTTTTTTTGTGCCTCTATTTCGAGGATGAAATTCCAGCATTTCAGCGCGTAGGTAAGCCGTATCCAAGTGGGTGTAGATTTCTGTTGTCGTTATGCTTTCGTGTCCCAACATTTCTTGAACGGCACGAAGGTCTGCCCCAGCTTCTACAAGATGAGAGGCGAAAGAATGACGAAAGGTGTGCGGACTGATCCTCTTCTTAATACCAGCCACTTCCACCGCCTTTTTGACAAAGTTGAATACACTCACTCTTGAAAGGAAGCGGCCTCTGTGGTTCAAGAAGATATAATCTTCGCTTCCAGGCTCTATTAGGAGTTGTGTTCTTTCTTGTTGGAGGTACAGATCAATGTATTTCAATGCAGAAGCACCAATTGGAACGAGTCTTTCTTTATTTCCCTTCCCAATTACACGAATGAATCCGTCATCAACGTACAAATGACTAATGCGCAGTGATGTTAATTCACTCACACGCAATCCACAGCTATAAAGTGTTTCCAAGATGGCCCGGTTACGGTGACCGTCAGATCTACTTAGATCAACGGCGTTAAATAGTTGCTCAATTTCATGATAGGAGAGGGTGTCTGGTAATTTAGACCCCAACCGTGGGGATTCTATCAAGTCCATTGGATTGACATCTATTAGTCCTTCTAACTCAAGGTATGAATAGAAGCCTTTCAGTCCAGATATGATGCGTGCTTGACTTCTTGCGCTCATGCCCAAGTCATAGAGCCAAGCCAAGAAGGTTTGAATTTCTGTTTGATGAATAGAGATGGCTCCTTTGTCCTTTCTGAACAAGGCGTCATACTGTGCTAGTTTTTCGACATCACGCAGGTAGGCCTCAACGCTGTTTTCAGCAAGAGACTTCTCCAGTTGGAGGTAGTGTTTATATCCACGTATGAGAGCGTTCCATTTCATAAGCAATAAAAAACCTCCGCGACGTTTCCCGGAGGTTCTTAAGACTAATTTACCTAAACAAATTCTACATTGAATTAACCAAAATTACTACGAGAATTGTGCATTATTTCACGTTTCCGTGAAGCTCATTTAAACCATTTCTGCTTGGTAATCATTAGTGCTTCTTGCACTGTAATACGATCACCTTCATTGTATGCAGTTACGAAAGGTCCTTGAAAATTATACCTGGTACGAATACGTTCTCTGTCGTCTCTTGCTTGCTTGTAAGCTGAGTGTCCGCCAGTGGTATATTTTACCCACCCTTCGTGGTTTTCAATATCAAAATTTTCATCAAATCCATGTCTGCTTTTGAAGTATGGACTTCCAACTACCTTGTGTGCAGCAACGATTTGAACTTTATATGTAACGCCTGTTTCTGGATTTGGAACGGATGTCCCTGTTCCACTAACGTCAGGAGTAGCTGTTTCCACTTCAGCAACCGTTTCTGGCTCCACAGGAGTTGTAGTTTCAACGGTTGTTTCTTCAGGAATAACGTCCGCTATGCTAGCAGCGCCAACCTCTTCAATTTCAGTCTCTGTGGATTCAACTTCTGGTTCTACAACAGCTACTGCCTCTTCAGGAGTAGATGTTTCAACTTCTTCGGTGGTTGTGGTGTCTTCAACTTCTGTTTCTTCAACTGAAGCAAGTGTTTCAGCCATGATAACACCGTTGTCGATCACGTTCATTTCACGTGGAGCGTTGTTTTCAACGAATGAGAAAACACCGTCTATTTCCGGAGTTTGCGTATCACCACTCAATCGATATGAAATCGAAAAACGATCTGTTTGAGGGGCGTCGAACCAAATGTATTTGATGCCGCTATCGTCAATCGTTACCAAAGCACCATCCGAATCATCTTCACTCACGGTGTAACCCGTTGGAACCTTCTCCTTCACTTTAGCGAACCCATCTAATTGCGTATTGACAAAGTCCAATGTCACGAGGTATTCTCCTCCGCCCATTTCAGTAATGGTGCGCACACAAGCCATTCCATCTACCGGAACAGTGAATTCAGGAGTTTCACTCGTTACAGAAGCTGCAGACTCTCCGCTGATTTCTACGACTTTAGTAGGAAGTTCATAATCAACTCGTTGGCTTTCTTTGATGTAAGAGAATGTACCAGAAATAGCTTTGTTACCAGTTGCAGAAGTGGCTGCTGTTAGCGCATAAGACACTGAAAACTCCTGGTTATCTGGAAGCGCCATCCAAATGAACTTAATTTTCTGATCGCTGAACGTAAAGCTTGCTCCTTCTGTCTGAACTGCGCTAGCCGTCATTCCTTCAGGAAGTTCAATTTGCAGCTTGGCAAATCCGTCAACCTCTCCTTTGTTAATGGTGATTTCCACTACTTTCTCCTCTCCGGGTGCCAGGGTTGTTGGTGTGTTGTCTTGTATTATTACACCATCATCCATAAATATTCCGAAAGAGAGAAATCCGAATAGGTGGGCGATTACGAAAGCGTATTTGATCATCGGTTGACTTTTACAAAGTAAGGTTGTCCGATATCAAAAGTAGAATTAGATGTGCCTGCTACGCGCGCTCTACTCTTTACTTGCAAACACGAATCTGTGGAAAAGGCTAAATGAGTTCCTTGTACAAAGAGATCATGTCTTTAGCCAGTCGCTCACGGGTGAAGTGATTGAAAGCGTGTGTTACACCTGCAGCTCCCAACTTCGACCTAAAGGAAGGAGCAGAAATCAATTTGTCCAGCCCTTCAGCATACCCGTTCAAATCATTTGGGGCGAAAAGTAGGCCTGTTTCTCCGTCCAATACAACATCTTCTACTCCACCTACTTTTGTGGAGATCACTGGGACCGCGGCGGCTTGTGCTTCAATGAGCGAAACGGGCGTTCCTTCGTTGTGGGAGGTGAGAGCCACTACATCAAGTCCTGGTAACAGTAAAGCTACGTTGGTTACCCACGAAAGCATGCATACCTGTTCTCCCGCATACGATTCTTTTTTCGCGAAGCTGATTCCTCGGTTACGAAGGTGTTCTTCAATCACCGGGCGTTCGTCGCCATCGCCTACAAAAAATGCAATCCAATTGTCGTGCTGCAATTGAGAGAGAATGTCAACAAAAAAAGTGTGATTCTTAATAGGAGCGAACCTACCAACAATGCCTATTGCAACGGTGTCTTCTTGGAGGTTAAATCGTTTTCTGAAGTCAATGCGTCTAACACCATGGTCTTTTTGAAACCTAGTCAGATCAAATCCTAAAGGAACGATGCGTGCCTTTGACGGAGGAATGATCTTAAACTGTTCTACCAGTTCATAGCGTTGATGTTTACTGATGGTAACAACTGCGCTACTTTTACGAGCCAAAAATCGCTCTAGTTGCTTGAAAAGGCCGGTTTTAAGTGCTCCAAAATAGCTGTGAAAAACATGCCCGTGGAATGTGTGAAGAATGACGGGTACACCTTCTTTGATGGCTGCTAGCCTGCCAATCAATCCTGCCTTAGAAGCATGTGTATGGACGATATCAGGTTCGAAGGTGCGAATCAGTTGACGAATTTCTAAGTATGCTTGTCGGTCATTTTTAAGCGAAATGGCCCGTTTCATAGAGGGGATAACGGAATAGTTAACTCCCAGGTCATCAGCTATATAGGCGGCACTCAATTCACCCTCTTCTGGCGGCCCTCCAACGAGAAGGGTTTCAAAATCAGGAGATAAATCGGCACTCAAATAGCACGCATTGTAAACGGGGCCACCGAGGTTAAAACGATTGAGTACGCGCAATACTTTGGGCATGCGGTCGAAGGTAATAAAATCAAATTGAGAGGAGAAATGAAGGAGAGGGCAATATTTATGTGTAAATTTGTTTGAGTATGACTGGAAAATTGCTAGTTTTGCAGTCCCGAAATTCTGAGCAAAGATGAAAAAGGACCTACATCCAGAAGATTACAGATTCGTAATTTTCAAAGATATGAGTAATAACCACCGTTTCTTGAGCCGTTCAACAGCTCCTTCAAGAGAAACAGAAGAGTGGGAAGATGGAAAAGAGTATCCATTGATCAAATTGGAAATTTCTAGTGAGTCACACCCGTTCTTCACTGGAAAAGTACAATTCGTTGATACCGCTGGTCGTATTGATAAGTTCCGTAGTAAGTACGGAAAGTGGTCAAAGAACGACAAGCCAGCAGCTGAGGATAACTCAGAAGAGAAGACTGAAGAAAACTAAGAAGGTTAATCCCTTCGCCCAACCCAATACGAACCCGGCCCTGTGCTGGGTTTTTTTGTTGGCAAAAATTGACCGAAATCTAGGTCCATATTCACTCCGTGCGAGCCAGAATAATTATCTTTGCACCGATGAAAAAAGAACTTGATTCAATTGAAGACGCGATAGAAGCCATTCGCAATGGTGAAGTAATCATTGTAGTTGATGATGAAGATCGTGAAAACGAAGGTGATTTTTTAACGGCCGCTCGCAATGTGACCCCTGAAATAATCAACTTCATGGCAACGCATGGCAGAGGCCTCATTTGTGCCCCTCTTGTAGAGTCTAAGTGCGATGACCTTGGGCTTAGTCTCATGGTAAATCAGAATAGCGCAGCATTCGAAACACCTTTCACTGTGTCTGTAGACCTCGTGGGCTATGGCACAACTACAGGTATTTCAGCGTCAGATAGGTCGAAGACAGTTCTTGCTCTCATTGATCCAAAGATCAAGCCTGAAGAATTAGGTAAGCCTGGGCATATCTTCCCCTTGCGTGCAAAGGAAGGTGGTGTCTTGCGTCGAGCTGGCCATACCGAAGCAGCAATTGACTTTAGCAGACTAGCCGGTTTCGAACCAGCAGGTGTTATTGTTGAAATCATGAATGAAGACGGTACCATGGCCCGTCTGCCATCGTTGTTTGAAATAGCAGATAAATTCGATTTGAAATTGGTGAGCATCGCTGACCTCATTGCATACCGACTAGAGCATGATTCGCTCATTGAAAGACAAAGCGAAGTTGAGCTGCAAACGGAAAATGGACCATTCAAATTAATCGCATACAAGCAACTCACCACAGACAGTGAGCACTTGGCCTTGGTCAAAGGAACGTGGGATAAGGATGAAGTAATTCCAGTTAGAGTTCACTCCAGCAGTATGATTGGGGACATCTTTAATGCAGTGAATGTGGGAAAAGGACATCAGCTCCAGAAAGCCATGTATCACATCGAGCAAGAAGGAAAAGGAGTTATTGTATACATCAACAAGCTTCGGAAAGGAAAAGGGTTGCTCGATGAAATCGAAGCGTACAGCCAAATGTCTACTGAAGCCGTGAATAATATGAACAGAATCATGGATTCGAAAGACTATGGTATCGGTTCACAAATCTTACGCGATTTAGGTGTGCATAGAATGAACCTCCTTTCGAATACACCGAACAAAAGAAAAGGAATTAAGGTTTACGGTTTGACGATTGAAGACACTGTACCGCTGCACTAACGTTTGAACTGATAACAACGCACAACTATTGATTCGAAGTTCCTTGATCTTCTAGTACCTTTAATGCACATTCAATGATTTTATCTATCGTAGCATACGGCGATCCCGTTTTGAGAAAGAAAGCGGAGGATATTAGTGAAGACTACCCAAAGCTTGACAAGCTTATTGAAAACATGTTTGAGACCATGTATGAAGCAAGAGGGGTAGGCCTCGCTGCACCACAAGTAGGTCTTCCAATTCGCTTGTTCATAGTAGATGCAACACCTTTTGCAGAAGGCGAAGATGCAGAACCAGCTGCTGAAGGATTCAAGCGTGTGTTCATCAACCCAATCATTTTCGAAGAAACAGGAGAGGAATGGCCATTCGAGGAAGGATGTCTTTCAATTCCAAATATTCGCGAGGAAGTTAAGCGAAAGTCCAACCTCAAAATAGAATACTACGATGAGAATTGGGAACTGTACGAAGAAGAGCTCGATGGGGTTCTTGCAAGAGTGGTGCAGCATGAATACGATCACATTGAAGGGGTGCTTTTCACCGACAAGCTTAGCCCATTGCGCCGAACCCTTTTGAAAGGAAAGTTGGCCGATATTACGAAAGGAAATGTTGACGTAGCTTACAAAATGAAATTCCCAAAACAAAAAAGAAGATGAAGTACCTAACGCTCTTTTTGATGATCACTGTTGTGCTGGCATCTTGCGGCACCACCGGAGAAGAATCACAACAAAACGTAGAACCTGCAAAGCAAACGGCCGAAGAGGTTTACGAAGAACTCCAAAACAGCATTGGATCACTTGAGGACGAAGTAAATGCTCTTACTACCCAAGACATTGATCTAAAGCGCAACTTGCTAGGAAATTATACTTCATTTGCCAATAAGTACCCGCAAGACGACATGACAGCAGAGTACCTCTTCCGTGCAGGAAAATTGGCAAACGAAATTGGTAAACCACGAAAGGCGATCGATTTGTTGATGAATGCGCACGACGGACATCCAAAATTCGACAAACGGACTGAGACTGCTTTTCTCATCGGGTTTATCTATGAGAACGTCCTGAATGACCGTATCAAAGCACAAGAGGCTTACGAGAAAGTGATTGAATTCTACCCGGAATCGCCATGGGCAGCAGATGCTCAGTCTTCAATTGAATTACTGTACCTCACGGATGAACAAAAGATTCTTAAATTCAAAGAAAAAAATCAGAACTAAGATGATTGTATCAACTGTAGAAAGCGTTCCTGGAAGACAGATTACCACTGTAATGGGAATTTCACGAGGAAGTACGGTGCGCGCCCGAAATGCAGGTAGAGATATTCTAGCTGGATTAAAAAGCATTGTTGGTGGAGAGATTTCTGAGTACACAAAGCTGCTAGCCGATGCCCGTGAAAGTGCTTTGGAACGCATGAAAGAAGATGCTGAACGAATGGGAGCTGACGCCATCGTTAACGTCCGTTTCACTACCTCCGCAGTGATGCAAGGAGCAGCAGAAATCTTAGCATATGGAACAGCTGTAAAGCTAGATTGATTAAATTAAGGCAATGTTTTCATTGCGCGCTTTAACATACCTCATTGCAATTACGCTCCCAATTACGGTGGCGATTTCCTTTCTCAGTTCGAATGCTTGGACTTTCTTTCCTGTAATTTATGCCTTTGGCGTAGTCCCTATGCTGGAGTTGTTTTTCAAACCATCTGAGAAAAACTTGACAACAGCGGAACGAGAAATTGTCAGGCAGGATCGCACTTATGACCTGCTTCTTTACCTCATGGTTCCTCTTCAATGGGGATTCGTTCTTTGGTTTTTGCTTGCAATGAGCACAGACGAATTGCCAACCTATGCCGTGGTAGGGAGGACCCTCTCACTGGGAATGATGTGTGGAGTAATAGGAATCAACGTCGCACATGAACTTGGACATCGGTCAAGTAAATTTGAACAGGGGCTTTCAAAAGCGTTGCTATTAAGTAGTTTATACCTGCACTTTTTCATAGAACACAACCGAGGTCACCATCGGAATGTAGCAACCCATGATGACCCAGCCACTGCTAGAAAAAATGAATGGGTATTTCTTTTTTGGGTTCGAACAATCGTGCTGTCTTGGCTGCATGCGTGGAAACTCGAACGAACAAGGCTACAACGAACGAATACCCCAGTGGTAAGCCTTCACAATGAAATGCTTCGGTTTCAATTGATTCAATTGGTTCTTTTGGGAACACTATTCTTCTTCGCAGGTGGGTACGTTATGTTGCTTTTCGTGGGAGCGGCTGCCACAGGAATGCTTCTACTCGAAACGGTTAATTACATTGAACACTACGGATTGCTTCGTCAGAAAAGAAACAATGGAAAATACGAACGGGTCATGCCGGTCCATTCCTGGAATTCGAACCATGTTGTTGGTAGATTGATGCTTTTTGAATTGTCTAGGCATTCAGATCACCACTACAAAGCCTCTACACCGTATCATTTACTTTCTCACATAGACGAAGCGCCCCAACTGCCTACAGGCTATCCAGGCATGATGCTTTTATCGTTATTTCCACCGCTGTTTTTTCACATGATGAATAAACGTGTTGAAGGCTTGCAAGATAAATCCGAGGTGCCTAGCTAAATGCTACCTGCTTTTTTACCATTTTTGCTGTTCAATAAAATGAATTTAAATGAGTCAAAAATTTCGCCCAGGCGTTCTGTGGGGTGAAGAAGTGAAAGCGCTTCTTCGTGACGCAAATGACAATAACTACGCTTTACCAGCGGTAAACGTAATTGGATCAAACACCATCAATGCAGTTCTAGAAACAGCTAAAGAGGTTAATTCTCCTGTAATTCTTCAGTTCTCCAACGGAGGTGCTTGCTTCAATGCAGGGAAGGGATTATCGAATGATGGACAAGAAGCAGCGATTTTAGGCTCAGTTGCAGGAGCACACCACATTCACGTCATGGCAGAAGCATATGGCGTTCCTGTAATTCTTCACACAGACCACTGTGCTAAGAAACTCTTGCCGTGGATTGACGGACTTGTTGATCATTCACAACGTCATTTTGAAGCAACAGGGAAACCACTCTATTCTTCGCATATGATCGATTTAAGTGAAGAGTCAATTGAAGAGAACATTTCAACATGCAAAGGATTCTTGGAGCGCATGGCGCCTTTGGGGATGACACTTGAAATTGAATTGGGCGTTACTGGAGGTGAAGAAGATGGGGTAGATAATACCGATATCGATAGCTCAAAATTATATACGCAGCCAGAGGAAGTTGCATATGCTTACGAAGAGCTAAATGCGGTAAGCGACCAGTTCACAGTAGCGGCGGCATTTGGAAACGTACACGGTGTTTACAAGCCTGGAAACGTGGAGCTTCGTCCTGTAATCTTGAAGAATTCTCAAGATTACATCCAAGAGAAATTCAATACAGGACACAATCCGGTGAACTTCGTGTTCCACGGAGGGTCAGGATCTTCAGCAGAAGAAATTCGTGAAGCAATCGAGTACGGTGCAATTAAGATGAACATTGACACCGATATGCAATGGGCATTTTTGTCTGGGGTACGTGATTACATGAATACGAATAAGGATTATCTCAATACGCAAATTGGAAATCCTGAAGGAGCAGATGTTCCAAATAAGAAGAAGTACGACCCACGCGTTTGGCTAAGAGAAGGAGAGAAGACCTTCGTGAAAAGATTGCATCAAGCATTTGATGATCTCAACTCGTTGAATAGAAACGCTTAAATTATCGTTTTGTGAAATCCACGTGGTAGCAATGGCACGTGGATTTCTTTTTGTTTCTTTGAGTAAGTGTAAATAAAACACTAAGTAAGATATGAAACCTTTTGACCTCCTTTCTTCCGCTTCGGCCAAGCGCCTAACCGCTTTATCCGAGGCCATGAAGTCTACCCACTTGAAGTCGCTTTTTGCTGAAGACGCGGAACGTAATAACAAGTTCTCGATAGACCACAATGGGCTGTTCTTCGATTTTTCGAAACAAAAGATAAATGAAGAAGTGGTAGCCGAATTGGTGGAGTTAGCCAAAGAGGCGGGCGTTGCTGAAAGCATCGAAGCCCAGTTCTCAGGAGAGAAGATCAATCAAACAGAAGGACGAGCGGTATTGCACACCGCGTTGCGGGCAGCTAAATCCGAGGAGGTACGTTTCGAGGGAGTGAATGTTGTTCCTTTCGTTCACGAGGTACTCGGTCGAATGGAAGAGTTCACGAGAGCCATTTTATCAGGAGAGCGAAAAGGGTACACAGGAAAAACATTTACCGATGTTGTGAATATCGGTATTGGAGGATCAGACCTTGGTCCGGCCATGGTTTCAAAAGCGCTCGAAGCAAGCACAAATGGTTTGAAAGCCCACTTTGTATCGAATGTAGATGGCGCTGATTTAGCGTCGGTGCTCAATCAAGTAAACCCTGAAACGACCTTGTTTATCGTCGTTTCGAAGACGTTTACAACGCAAGAGACGCTTGCAAATGCAGAGGCGGCAAAAGCTTGGTTCATTGAAAAAGCGACAGGAGAGGCTGACGTAGCCATTCATTTCGCAGCGGTATCTACGAATTTAGATGCGGTAGGAATATTTGGTATTGCCGCTAGCAACGTATTCGGTTTTTGGGACTGGGTAGGAGGACGTTATTCTCTTTGGAGCTCAGTAGGTCTTAGTATTGCATTAAGCTGCGGTTGGAAGGCCTTTGAAGAGCTATTAGCCGGTGCGCGTGAAATGGACCACCACTTCAGAACGGCTTCATTTGAGGTGAATATTCCGGTAATGACAGCCATGCTAGGTGTTTGGAACCGAAATTTCAACAATTACAGCAGCTTGGCGATCATTCCCTACAGCCAAGAACTTTCTAGGTTTGCTGCTTACTTGCAACAAGCCGACATGGAAAGCAATGGCAAGTATGTTGGACGCGATGGCGCCAAGGTGTCTCATCAAACGGGGCCTGTCATTTGGGGAGAGCCAGGTACCAATGGTCAGCACGCATTCTTTCAGCTACTTCATCAAGGGACTGAAGTAATTCCAGTGGATTTCATTGCTTATATCCAGCCGACTTCTTCTTTCAAAGATCACCACACCAAGCTCATGGCGAACTGTTTCGCGCAATCGGAGGCTCTAATGAACGGGAAATCTGCTCAACAAGTAGCTGAACAGTTGGAGGCTGCTGGTTTAACAGAAGAGGAACGCGCAAAGGTGGCTCCTTTTAAGGTGTTCGAAGGCGACCGCCCTTCTTCAACGTTATTGTTCAATGAGCTATCGCCGAAGAGCCTGGGACAATTGATCGCTTTGTACGAACACAAAATTTTCATTCAGGGAGTAGTATGGAATGTTTTCAGCTACGATCAATGGGGAGTTGAACTTGGTAAAGAGCTCGCTAAAAGAATATTACCAGTTCTCGAAGGAGGACAAAAAAGTGAATTCGACAGCTCAACTTCGGGTTTAATACACCGATTTTTGGGTTCTAGCGAAAAATGATGTGTGGAATTTTGGTTAAGATTCCGTATATTTGAGAACCTTAGTCCTCAAGGACTCTAAGATACCTTAACCAAAATTATACTCATGAGAATAGTTTACACTATTTGCGTGGTGCTATGTGGGCTTCTTACCCCATTTGCTTCCATTGCTGACCTGACAGGCGTATCAGGAGAGATATACGCAGTCGACGGAGTTACCGGATTGACAACCTACCGAATTTATGCAGACTTTGATAACCCTACCGATCAACTGATCGCTATTTTTGGGTTGGATACGTCTCCATTGTCTATTGCAACTTCCACCTCTTTCTTTCAAGAAACAACAGCAGGTGGACCAACTTCATTGACTTCTAACCCGGCTTTATGGGGATTCTTCCCAGATGCAGAGTTTGATTCTTGGTTTACAATCGGAGCTGACACCAATTCCCCGAATACCTTCCAAACAATCGGGTTTGATTTCTCAACTTTTGAAGCAGGAGGAAACTTTGTCGTAGATGATATCATCGGTGGTACGATGTTCGTTCTACCAGGAGATGCTCAAGCGTTTCCAGTGGGAGGAAGAGTATTGATGGCACAGTTGACTACTGACGGTTTGATGGATATGACATGGAACGTTCAGTGGAGAAATAGCGCAGGTGTCCCAACAGATGTATTTGGATTGACACTTCAATTCCCAATGGCAAACCCAGGATGTAACGATCCAAATGCCTTGAACTATGATCCAACAGCAACTGAGGATGATGGATCTTGTACGTATCCAGCTCCTAGTTTTTCAGGTCTTTCTTGGGAAGAAGTAATTGAAGATGGAGTAACAGGATATACGACGTATAGAGTATATGCAAACTTCACCAACCCATTTGACCAACTCATTGCTGTTTACGGGCAGGACGTAACACCACTCTCTATTACATCATCTGGTTCTTTTTATCAAGACGTGAACGGTGGAGCCTATTCTTCCAACGTATTTTCGGCTTTGTTTGGAGCATTTCCTGACTTAGAATACGATTCATGGGTAACTATTGGTACAGAAGAAGGACCAAACAACCTCCAGAACCTGAATGTGGACGCAGCTGCTTTCGAAGCAGGTGGTGACCTTGTTGTGAATGATGGAAGCGGTGGTGCTTGGTTTGTTTTTCCTAACGATGAGCCAGCAGCTTTCCCAGACGCTATGGGACGTGTGTTAATCGCTCAGCTTTCTACTGACGGCATCGTTGATATGACGGTAAACTTGCAGTACAGAGCTCAGGATGGAACTAACCCGCAAGAAGAAGCGTTGAACCTGGTATTCCCTAACCTTATTGATGGGTGTACAGATCCAACCGCATGTAACTACGATGAGAATGCAACCAATGATGATGGATCTTGTATCCTTCCTGACGGATGTACCGATGCAACAGCATGTAACTTCGACCCAACAGCCGTTTGTGATGATGGATCTTGTATTCTTCCTGATGGATGTACAAACCCAGTAGCTTGTAACTTCGATCCAGCAGCAGTATGCGACGATGGATCTTGTATCCTTCCAGATGGATGTACAAACCCTACAGCATGTAACTTCGATCCAACAGCAG
>JAQWQB010000001.1 GCA_029245065.1 Flavobacteriales bacterium
GCGGCCATGACATCGGCTCCCGAACGAGAAGCTTCCAGTAGGAAGGCGTTCCCATAGTCGAAGAAGTACGTTCCCTTAGAAGTATGTTTATTCACTGCTTCGGCATGTCTGCGAAGAGATTCACGAACGAACTCAGCAAATTTTTCTGGCTCGTCTGCCATCATGCTATTGGCTTCATCAAAAGACAATCCAACCGGGTAGTATCCACCAGCCCACGGGTTATGCAGCGATGTTTGATCAGAACCCAACTCAACAGCAACGTTGTCTGCATCGAATTTCTCCCACACATCTACTACGTTTCCGAGGTAGGCATAGGACTTAACTTCACCTTTTGCCTTGGAGGCAGCAACTTTCGCGCTAAGCTCATCCAACTCTTCAATTACTTCGTCGACCCAACCTTGTTCATGGCGTTTCCAGGCCGCTGCAGGGTTTACTTCAGCTGTTACAGAGACCACACCTGCGATGTTACCCGCCTTGGGCTGAGCTCCACTCATGCCTCCCAAACCAGCAGTCAAAAAGAGCATTCCTTTTGTGCTGTTTTCGCCCGCTCTGATTTTTCGAGCTGCATTCAACACGGTGATGGTCGTTCCGTGCACAATTCCTTGCGGGCCAATGTACATGTAGGACCCAGCGGTCATTTGTCCGTACTGGGTAACACCTAGTGCGTTGAATTTTTCCCAGTCATCTGGCTTTGAGTAGTTCGGAATCATCATGCCATTCGTCACAACCACTCTTGGAGCATCTTTGTGAGAAGGGAACAAGCCCAACGGATGTCCGCTATAAATCACCAAGGTTTGGTCTTCAGCCATTTCAGACAAGTACTTCATGACCATGCGGTACTGTCCCCAATTTTGAAAAACAGCGCCGTTTCCACCATACGTGATTAACTCATGCGGGTGCTGCGCTACGGCTGGGTCCAAGTTGTTTTGGATCATCAGCATAATGGCCGCCGCCTGCTGACATTTGGCAGGATACGCTTCAATTGGCCTAGCATACATGGCATAATTAGGTCGGTAGCGGTGCATGTAGATTCGACCGTAAGTCTTCAACTCTTCTGCAAATTCAGGAGCCAACTGACCATGCTGACTTTTAGGGAAATAACGCAGGGCATTGCGCAAGGCTAGTTCCTTTTCTTCCTTTGAAAGAATGTCTTTACGACGTGGAGCATGACTAAGAGAGGCGTCGACCTCTTTGAGTACAGGCAATTCTGCCGGGATGCCCTCTTCAATTTGAGTTCTAAAGTCGGTGATGCTGATAGTATCGTTCAATTCCAATGTGTTTTTTGTTATTCTACGCGGCCTTTCTTGAAGCCATACGGGCAATGCTTACACCCGCTTTTGCAACAGTAACCTCTTTTGAGGTGATACTGTTCAGTGAAAACAATGTAGCCATCTTCAGAGGTATAAAAATCGCCCTCCTCCAACTGGTTTCTTTTCCCAAATCCGCTCATGTCTTCCGCCATGGAACAAAAGTACTAAATGGAACGACGTTCGCGAAAACTTCGATCCAGGTGAAAAATCGCCCATATGGGTGAGGAAGCATCTTTTTTGTCCATCCACCTTTGCACCATAAAACCACCAAGATGAAATTTCAATTACTCATACTCTCTCTTTTCTCTTCACTCTCTCTACTCTCTCAAGATTACTACTGGGTTGGCGGAACGGGCAACTGGTCTGATCTCTCTCATTGGGCTACTAGTTCTGGCGATTTCACAAGTACTGATTTGTGGGTTGAAGACAATACTGACTTCATTCTAAATGATGATATCCAGTTAAATCGAATTCGAATTTTCGGAGGAAACTTCCTGGCAAACTGCTTCTCTGTGGTGCTGGAAGAAGACATGATGATTACCAATACGGGTGGTCAGACGGTTGATTTCATTGGTTCAGATTTAGAAGCAAAAGAATGGCGAATTACTTCTACGGGAGGTAATTACGAAATGGATTTGAGCGCCTTGAATATCAGTGATGAAATGGCCGCGTCTAACGGCGTAGCGTATAACAGCGTGTCGATTACTGGCCCTTCATGTCTCATTAGCGGAGCGTCTTCGTTCACTATTCTTGAAATCAACCCAACGGCCAATTTATCTTTTGAAAATGGAGCCGAGCTTGAAGTTGGTTTGCTGATAGCTGACGGGAGTGAAGGTGAGCTTATTACCATTGACTGCCAAGAGAATGGTGGAACGGGTACGTTTGTTTTCGATTCTGATCAGACAGTGAGTTATGTAGCGTTGATAGACAACCACACCACTGGCTCAGGAACATTCACTGCAGTCAACTCAGAAGACAATGGTAACACCGATGGGTGGTTCTTTGAATTCATTGACAGTGTGAACGAGGAAACAGGTTTCCAAACCGCTTTCGGCCCTAACCCGGCAACGTCACAAATAACCTTCAGCACATTGCCAGCAGATGCACAATTGGATTTGTACGATGCAGCTGGAAGATTGGTGCTTTCGCAACAAATGAATGGCGCGAGCAGCGCCAATGTTTCTGACTTGGAAAAAGGCAATTATGTAATGATCATTACTTCTTCTGAGGGTGTTTACAGATCGAAGTTGGCAATTCAATAACGCTTAAACCAAGTCCGCCAAACGTGGCGGCTTAACTACTATAAACAGTGATTGAGCATCAGTGGAAGGATTGATAAGGTTTCCTTTCACTGGTGCTTTTTCGTTAGTGCGGAGTCCAACCAATGCTTCGATTTCCTTGCAACCCACCAGTGTGAACGGCGAGAACATCCGCTAAATTGATATCCCCTTTTCGCGCCAAATCTTCTAAACCGAAAATCATCTTTGCTGTGTATACTAGATCCAGCGGTATTCCTTCTTTCTCTTTTGAACGAATGAAGTCGATTAATTCAGGTGTGCTCTTGGCAAATCCGCCAAACGTATAGTCGTTGACCCAGGTAACCTTGTTCATCAGGTCTTCGGCCAATTCCATATCAGTGGTTGCCCAGTACAACTGTTCTTTGATGCGTTCTTCTAGCGTGTCGTCTTTCAAAGCGGGGAAAGCGAGAAAGGTTTGTTGAGGTGCCGCAGAGAGGAGCAAACCGGCTAATGTAGTTCCTGTTCCAACAGAAACGGCGATGCGCGAAAACGTTTTGTCGTCCCCCTTCAAAATTTCCATGCAGCCATTCAATCCGAGGTAATTTCGCCCGCCTTCAGGAATGAAATAGCAAAAGCTAAACGTATCATTTACCCACGCTTTGAAGGCTTCTGAAGTGCGTTCGGCATACCATGTGCGATCTAGAAACTGCAACTCCATGCCGGCCTCTTGGCAATCTTTCAACGTGGGACTCAGTGTTGGTGGCTTATTTCCATGAACAAGTCCAACACATGGGATACCCTCCTTTTGACACGAAAGTGCAGTGGCATGGAGATGATTGCTCCATGGTCCACCCACGGTAACAATTCGATCTACTCCTTTGGACTGCGCTTTGAGCAGGTTGTATTTAAGCTTGAAATATTTGTTTCCAGGCGCTTCAGGATAAAGCGTGTCGAGTCTTTTTATGTTCAACTCGCCGCTCATTGCTTAATACGCTCGTACGTTTTTCCCTTCCATGTAGTTCATGAAAGCCTTGTTGACCACTTTGTTTCCTCCCGGGGTCGGATAGTCACCAGTAAAGTACCAATCGCCTAGGTTATCAGGACACGCTTTGTGCAGTTTCTGTACCGTTTGGTAAATAATCTTCACGTCAGCTTTCACTCCTGGCGGGGTTAGCAACTCAGAGATTTCATCGGAAACTTCTTCATTCGTGAACGATGCATAAACCTCTTTCACGTAGTTTTTCACCTGTTCCTTCGGCAGATCTTCCTGTTCTTTACATTTGCGGTAAACACTGTCAAGGATGTCTTGTTTTCCGCGCTTCTTCAACAAGGAAACAGCAGCTTGAAAGGCAATAAAGTCGCCCATTTTTGCCATGTCAATCCCGTAGCAATCAGGAAAACGAATCTGTGGAGCCGATGAAACAACTACAATTTGTTTGGGATCTAGTCGGTCAAGAATGCGGATGATGGACTTTTTCAACGTTGTTCCACGAACAATACTGTCATCAATCACCACGAGGTTATCTTGGTGTCTGTTGACGGTTCCGTAAGTAATGTCATAAACGTGCGCTACCATATCGTCACGCGCGTCATCTTGTGTGATGAACGTTCTAAGTTTGGCGTCTTTGATGGCAATTTTTTCCACCCTTGGACGAACATCAATAAAAGAGTGCAAACGTTCATCGGTCATGTCTGCGCTTTCTTCTTTGATCTTCTGGAATTTCCACTCGTTCAAGTAGTCTTCCAGTCCTTTCACCATTCCAAGAAACGAGGTTTCAGCCGTGTTCGGAATGAATGAGAAAACAGAATTCCTCATGTCGAAGTCGATGGCCTCTAGAATTTGAGGAACAACGAGTCTTCCAAGTTCTTTTCGCTCTTTGTAAATGTCAGCGTCACTTCCTCTAGAGAAGTAAATGCGTTCAAAGCTGCATGCTTTACGTTCGAGCGGTGTTTTGATTTCTTCTTGAGAAACCCTGCCGTCTTTTTTGATAATCAAAGCATGTCCTGGAAGCAACTCAGTTACTTCTTCTTCAGGCACATTGAACGCTGTTTGAATAACGGGTCTCTCAGAAGCGACAACAGTGATTTCATCGTCTTCGTACCAATAAGCCGGACGGATTCCACTTGGGTCTCTTAGGATGAAGGCGTCTCCGTGACCTATCAATCCGGCCATTGCGTATCCACCATCCCATTTGTCTGCAGACTTTCTGAGAATATCAACTACATCAAGGTTCTTGGCGATTTGATCAGTGATCTTTTCGTTTGAATAGCCCATTCCTTTATAAAGTTGGAATAGGCGTTCATTTTCCTCGTCTAAGAAGTGGCCAATTTTTTCAAGTACCGTTACCGTATCTGCTTTTTCTTTGGGATGCTGACCGAGGTCAACAAGCTGTCCAAATAGTTCGTCAACGTTGGTAAGGTTGAAGTTTCCTGCAACAACTAAATTTCGGGTCATCCAGTTGTTTTGACGAAGGAAAGGATGACAACTCTCAATGGAGTTTTTCCCAAAAGTACCGTAGCGTAGGTGCCCTAAAAACAACTCACCTGTAAAGCCATAGTTGGCCTTTAAATACTCAACATCATCAATTTTTTCTGGATCCTTTTCTTGCAACTCTTCAAACCGTGCGTTCACCTTTTGGAAAACATCTTGGATGGGTTTGTTGCTGTTAGACCTCAATCGGGAAATGTAACGTTGACCAGGCTCAACATCTAACTTGATGTTTGCCAATCCAGCGCCGTCTTGTCCGCGGTTGTGCTGTTTCTCCATTAGGAGATACATTTTGTTTAGGCCGTAAAAGGAAGTACCGTATTTTTCTCGGTAGTAGGATAGTGGCTTTTTGAGTCTCAAGACTGCGATTCCACATTCATGCTTGATAGCGTCACTCATTGGTAGGTCCCTGCGTAGTGAGGTGCAAAGGTACTCATATTTTCACACACATGTGCGAAAGTGCGAAAGGTCAAGTCAGAAAGCGATGAACTTTATATGCAGCAAGGAATTGACCGAAATGATTGCTTATTTTTGATGAAAACCTGTTGTCATGCGTAACGTCTTTTTAACTTTTGTTGCGGCATTTTTTGTTTCGAATTTAGCCGCACAACATGTTCCTCAAACGCCATATACATTTCAAGAATCTAGTCCGAATTGGGTTCAATTAATGTACACGAATGCGCACCCGTTGGAAGTGAAAGCGGCGTATGAAGCATTCTATGAAGAGCATGAGTTTGTAAAAAACAAGGACACACAATTCTACAAGCGGTATTTACGTAATTACCAAGCCACGGGGAATGGCCAAGG
>JAQWQB010000026.1 GCA_029245065.1 Flavobacteriales bacterium
ACCATGGGTAGATCACAAGGTTTCGCGTCTACCTCCACTAACTAAGCGCCTATTTAGGACTCGCTTTCGCTTCGGATACGGACCTGAAGTCCTTATCCTTGCTACTGAAGAGTAACTCGTAGGCTCATTATGCAAAAGGCACGCCGTCGCCCGAAGGCTTCGACCGCTTGTAAACAATTGGTTTCAGGTACTATTTCGCTCCCTTTTTCAGGGTACTTTTCACCTTTCCCTCACGGTACTTGTTCACTATCGGTCTCTTGACATATTTAGCCTTACCAGATGGTTCTGGCAGATTCACACAGAATTACACATGTTCCGCGCTACTCAGGATACAGATCATTACATTTCAACCTTCATACGGGACTATCACCCCCTGTGGTGTAACTTTCCAGTTACTTCTGAAGACCTACGTATAACTTATATCTGTCCTACAACCCCAGCAATGCCTAGACATTACTGGTTTGGGCTGTTCCCCGTTCGCTCGCCGCTACTTAGGGAATCACTATTGTTTTCTTTTCCTCCGGGTACTTAGATGTTTCAGTTCTCCGGGTGTACTTCCTTTCGGATGACAATACTTCATATTGCCGGGTTACCCCATTCGGAAATCTATACCTCACAGGCCATTTGCGCCTCAGTATAGCTTATCGCAGCTTATAACGTCCTTCATCGTTGTCAAGAGCAAAGGCATCCGCCTACTGCCCTTAATTGCTTATTAAGATTTTTACTCTACCAATATGTCAAAGAACTTCTATAGTGGAGAATATCGGAGTCGAACCGATGACCTCCTGCGTGCAAGGCAGGCGCTCTAGCCAGCTGAGCTAATTCCCCTCGTTTTATCCGTAGTCCTGAGCAGATTTGAACTGCTGACCTCTACATTATCAGTGTAGCGCTCTAACCAACTGAGCTACAGGACTAGATAAAAAAAATGATGCAATAACCATCGCCAATTGAATAGGCGTTTCTCTAAAAAGGAGGTAATCCAGCCACACCTTCCGGTACGGCTACCTTGTTACGACTTAGCCCCAGTTACTAGTTTCGCCCTAGGCAGCTCCTTTCGGTGACCGACTTCAGGCGCCCCCAGCTTCCATGGCTTGACGGGCGGTGTGTACAAGGCCCGGGAACGTATTCACCGCATCATGGCTGATATGCGATTACTAGCGATTCCAACTTCACGGAGTCGAGTTGCAGACTCCGATCCGAACTGAGATAGGGTTTGAAGATTAGCTCACTATCACTAGTTTGCGACTCTCTGTCCCTACCATTGTAGCACGTGTGTAGCCCAAGACGTAAGGGCCGTGATGATTTGACGTCATCCCCACCTTCCTCGCGGCTTACGCCGGCAGTTTCTTTAGAGTCCCCGACCGAATCGCTGGCAACTAAAGATAGGGGTTGCGCTCGTTATGGGACTTAACCCGACACTTCACAGCACGAGCTGACGACAACCATGCAGCACCTTGTGGACCGTCCGAAGAAAGATAAGTTTCCAAATCTGTCGTTCCACATTTAAGCCTTGGTAAGGTTCCTCGCGTATCATCGAATTAAACCACATGCTCCACCGCTTGTGCGGGCCCCCGTCAATTCCTTTGAGTTTCACTCTTGCGAGCGTACTCCCCAGGTGGATTACTTATCACTTTCGCTTGGACACTGATCAAAGACCAATATCGAGTAATCATCGTTTACGGCGTGGACTACCAGGGTATCTAATCCTGTTCGCTCCCCACGCTTTCGTTCCTCAGCGTCAGTATTATCTTAGTTAGCTGCTTTCGCGATCGGTGTTCTATGTCATATCTAAGCATTTCACCGCTACATGACATATTCCGCTAACTCCAAATAAACTCAAGAATATCAGTATCAATGGCAGTTCCACAGTTGAGCTGTGGGCTTTCACCACTGACTTAATATCCCGCCTACGAACCCTTTAAACCCAATAAATCCGGATAACGCTTGGACCCTCCGTATTACCGCGGCTGCTGGCACGGAGTTAGCCGGTCCTTATTCATATACTACCGTCAGCCCCGGACACGTCCGGGGGTTTCTTGGTATATAAAAGCAGTTTACAACCCATAGGGCATTCATCCTGCACGCGGCATGGCTGCGTCAGACTTTCGTCCATTGCGCAATATTCCTCACTGCTGCCTCCCGTAGGAGTCTGGTCCGTGTCTCAGTACCAGTGTGGGGGACAACCCTCTCAGGCCCCCTATCTATCGTGGTCTTGGTGAGCCGTTACCTCACCAACTAACTAATGGGCCGCATGCCTATCTCTATCCGCCGGAGCTTTAAGAATCACAACATGAGTTGTGAAAATATTATGGGGTATTAATCCAGATTTCTCTGGGCTATCCCCCTGATAAAGGTAAGTTGCATACGTGTTACGCACCCGTTCGCCGGTCGTCAGCAAGAAAGCAAGCTTTCTTCTGTTACCCCTCGACTTGCATGTGTTAAGCCTGCCGCTAGCGTTCATCCTGAGCCAGGATCAAACTCTCCATTGTAAAAAGTTTAATCTTATTTTGCTCTATTTCAATTGACGTTCACTAGGTTATTGCATCATTTCAAAGAACTTTATCGCTATGCCCCATTGGGCGTCGAATACTTGTTTCGTTAAGCGGACCGCAAAGATAGATAGAATTTTAATTCCTCAAAACTTTCGTGAAGTTTTTTTTAACTTTTTTTTCGAGCTATTTTCTCGTGGCGAACCACTCCTTTTAACCCAATCAATCAGTGAAAAGTTTCACTCCAATTATCTCTGCCATCTGTTAAGAACGTATGCTTCGTTGTAAAGCGGGTGCAAAGATAGATATAAATTCTATTCCTCAAAACTTTCGTGTGCTTTTTTTTCAACTTTCTTTTTCATCGTTTCCAGGTTGCTTGCGCCACCTAATCCGGTTTGAAATTGAAACCTGAAAAGCCATTCAAGTTATCTGTGCAATCATGTTAAGAACGTGTGCTTCGTTGTAAAGCGGGTGCAAAGATAGTGATGACTTTCACTCCACCATACCTTTTCTGATTTATTTTTCGAAATAAACGATTAACTACTGATTACCAGAGCGTTAAATTTCAAACGGGGTTAATCCTCCGTGGAGACCTCCAACTTGAGCTTCTCTATATCACTGATTAGACGGGAGATATCTTTACTAGCAGTGCCGTCGTAATACCCTCTCAAACGACCTTTTGTATCAATTAGCACCACATTCTCGGTATGAATGAAATCCTGGAGCCCTCCATCGCCCTCATCCAAAACAGCAAAGTAAGATCGTCGGGCTAGCTCATATATATGCGATTTCTCTCCTGTCAACAACCACCATCTGTCTGAATCCGCTTCAAATGTTTGCGCATAATTCGCCAAAACGGATACACTATCAATTTGCGGGGTGACCGAATGAGATAAAAAATGAACGGATTCGTCTCCCTCGAAATAGGCCGAAGTCTTCGAAATGTTCGCACTTATCTTCGGACAGATTGTAGCACATCTTGCAAAAAAGAAGTTCACCACGAGTAGTTTCCCTTCAACATCTTGCTTTGTTACTGTATCACCAAGTTGATTTACGAGTTCAAAATCGAGAATGTGGTGATCTTCATTCCCCCTTAAATCTTCATCAACCAATGCCGGGTTCACATCACTTGGCTGAAATATCGGCAACATATCAGATGGCTTCAACATAAAATACCCAACTCCAATTGCTATTCCCGCGATGATCAGGAATGCTCCAAACTGCTTCCGTACGTTCTTCATTTATACCTTATATATATAGTACCCTCAACTTATCTCTTTCGGCCTATGCCTTACATCATCTCAACAACTGAAGAAGACATAGGTTTTATTCGCTGTGAAAAAGAGCTGATTGACGTCATTTCGCCATTACTTCGCGAACACTTGCTTACCTCCAACGTAGGTTGCTTTCACTTGCACATCGAGTAGTTGATTGTCTGGCACCAACATAATGTCTCGATCCAAGACAACAAAGTCTGCCATCTTCCCTACTTCTAAACTCCCTTTTTCATTCTCTTCGAAATTGGACAGGGCAGCCCAAATGGTTAATCCTTGCAATGCTTCTTGTCTCGACAGTGCATTCTCCATTTGAAAACCTTCAGCAGGAAATCCTTTTGTATCTTTTCTAACTACAGCAGCATAGAATGTTCGCAGGGGTGAAATCCCTTCCACAGGGAAATCAGTTCCTAGTGTAACCATTCCGTTTTGTGCTAGTAGCTCCTTGTACGCATATGCCCTTCGCACTCTATTTCGCCCTAACCTCATTTCAGCCCAGTACATATCACTTGTGGCATGTGTTGGTTGAATGGAAGGCAAAATTGAATACGCGCCGAAGTATGGAACATCTGTTTTGTGTACTACCTGAGCGTGCTCGATTCGCCACCTTCTGTCATTGGTTCCTTTCAACACTTCGGCATACACTCCTAACATCATTCGATTCGCTGAATCTCCTATACAATGTGTGTTCATTTGAAAACCGGCATCGTACAATTTCTGGGCAGATTCCCGGTAGTGCTCCACTGAGCTCAACAAGAATCCTCGGTGTCCGGTCGAATCACGATCTGTATACGGTTTGATTAGACAAGCTCCTCTTGAACCGAGCGCTCCGTCTGCATAGAATTTGAACGCACCAATGTTCAACTTATCATCTTTGTACGGACCAGTTGCACAATAGTACTCCATGTTTTCCGGTGTATCTGATAACATCACATACACCCGCATATCAAGTTCACCATCGTCTTGGAGCTTTTTGATCAGTTCCACTTCGTCCTTTAATAGACCGGCATCATCCACAGTGGTGAGTCCAACTCCAAAACAATCGCGTTGCGCGTTCATGAGCGCTTGTGTTTTTTGATCCAGTGAAGGCTGAGGAATGACATTTTCGGCCAACGAGATGGCATTGTCAATTAGAATTCCTGTAGGAACACTGTTTTCATCTCGAAGGATTTCTCCTCCAGGCACATCTTCCTGGTTCTTCAAGTCGATTAATTCCATCACTTTGGAGTTGATTAACGCCGCATGACCATCAACTCTACGAATGAAAACTGGATTATCTGGAAATAACTCATCTAACATTTCAGCAGTTGGAAACTCATTTATATCCCAATCATTCTGGTCCCAACCTCTTCCAAGTACCCAATCTTCCGAATTCAACATCTCAATTGATTGCAAACGGGTAACCACTTCATTCCAAGAAGATGTTCCAACAAGATCAGCTTCGTTCAAGCCTAATCCGTAAGCCAAGAAATGACAGTGGGCATCTATGAACCCCGGATAAACGGCTCTTTTTTGAGCATCGTATTTTTCAGGAGCGCTGTATTTGTTGAGAATCTGCCTTTCTGGGCCTAGTTCTAAAACAACACCGTTCTTAATAGCCATGGCTTCATGGGTCGAAAACTCAGAATCGACGGTATAGATTTGCGCATTGTGAACGATTAAGTCTGCCGTTTCTGTTTGGAATCCGCATCCTGCCAATAACAAGATGAGACTTATAGAGATTGCCTTCATTAGTTCTTTTGAAAAGTGTAAGAGTTGGGTTGCGCAGACGGCATGATGACGATATCATTTAGGCATACGTGGGCGGGTCGAGTTACGGCGAACCAAAGTGTGTCTGCAATGTCTTCCGCCGTGAGGGCCTTATATCCTTGGTAAACTTGATTTGCTTTTTCTGAATCCCCTTTGAAGCGCACAAGGCTAAACTCTGTCTCCGCAGCGCCTGGTGCAATCTGTGTTACTTTCACTCCGTACGGAATGAATTCAACGCGCATCGCTTTGGACAAGGCATCAACTGCGAACTTCGTGGCGCAATAGACGTTTCCGCCATTGTACACTTCCTTTCCAGCAATAGATCCTATGTTCACGATGTGACCAAGCTGATTGGCTTTCATCCACTGAACCACATTTCGAGTCACGTAGAGCAGCCCTTTGATATTCGTATCAATCATTCGACCCCAGTCTTCCAAATCTCCTTTATCGATGGAGTTTCTTCCGACGGCCAAGCCCGCATTGTTCACAAGGACTTCAACCTTTCTCCATTCCTCGGAGATATCGTTCAATGAAGTTGAGACTGCTTTTGCATCGCGTACATCGAAAGAAACAGGTAAAATGCTGACTTCGCACGATTGCTCGAGTTCGTTCGCAAGGGCTTGAAGTCGTTCTGTTCTGCGACCGGTGATAATAACGTTCCAACCTTCTTGGGCAAATCGACGGGCGATTGCTTCTCCAAAACCAGAGGAAGCTCCGGTGACCATAGCAATGGGTCTTGTCATAACAATGTGGTGTTTTCACAAAGCTAGGACAAAGTAGCAGTAAGAATAAGTGTGTAAACCAGGAGTTATTAAGCATCCTTTTGGGATACATCCTTGGTTTTGCGACTTCCTTCGTAAAGTGAGAAGCCATAGTACTTGCATTCTAATTGACCGTTGAACAGGGTATGTTTGCTATTGGGGCGAAAACCTAGGTGATTCATTGCCTCAAAATTGCTTGAAATGACCCAAGCGCTGTATCCGGCAAAATCAACTTTCATCTTTTGACCGATGTACCTATAGAATTCTTCCATATTCTCTTTACGCATTCGCTCACCATACGGTGGGTTCAAAATCATGACTCCATCTTCCTTCGCAGGTTTCAAGTTGAAAAAGTCTGTTCTTTCAACTGAAATTTGGGTTCGCCAAGACATTTTCGAAACGCACTGTTGTGTTTGTTCGATGGCAGCCTTTTCTTTATCGCTCGCGTAAATTACCGCTTGAGGGTCTCTTTTATTCTTCCAGAGTTCCATTCTCACTTCTTCCACAACCTTTCGGTCAAAATCGTTCCAGTTCATGAAACCATATCCTTGACGAAACCATTGTGACGGAAGATTTACGTCCATCATAGCTGCCTCCATCACAAGCGTTCCCGAACCACACATTGGTACATAAAGCGGTTTGTCTGGTGTCCAACCTGAAAAAGTAATCATGGCAGCGGCCAAGCATTCGTTCAGTGGGGCTTTCGCTCCAGAAGGTCTGTAGCCTCTTCGGTGCAAACTATCGCCAGTTGTATCTAGTGAAATGCGGACTCTTCCGTTGTAAATCTGAAGGTCTATACGCACATCCGGGTTCATTTTATCTACGTTCGGACGGTTTCCTGAACGCGCGCGGAATGAATCAGCGATGGCATCCTTGAGTTTTAATCCGGCATATTGCGAATGCGGGAAATTCTCATCACTCACAGTTGACCCGATTGCAAAAGTTTGTCGAACATGGAGGATTTTGTGCCAAGGAATACGTTTTCCTTGTTCGTACAAGTCATCTGGATTCTTTGCATTCCCTTCCCACCAAGGAGACAGAATTCGAATGGCGAAGCGCGAAGCCATATTAGCCAACACCATGCCTTTGTAATCCGTTTCGAACTCTACACCACGAACTACTGGCTTCACATTTTTGAAGCCAAAACCCTTCAATTCTTCTTCTAACAGCGGCTCGAGCCCTGCTAGACATTTCGCAAAATACGGTTGCACTTTTGACATGTTATCCACCTTTCCTTTTACACTTGTATCCGTCTGCTTCCAACGCAGCAATTACTTTATCTCTTAATTCTCCCTGCAAAATGATCTCTCCGTCTTTGGCACTGCCTCCAACTCCACATTTCGTCTTCAATTTCTTGCCAAGGTTACTTAAATCATCTGATGTTCCAACAAAGCCTTCTATTAAGGTCACTGTTTTTCCTTTCCTCATTTTTCGATCGTGCGAAATATAGAGTAGTTGATTTGAGGGCGACAATGTTTCTTCTTCTTCGAATGTTTCATCGTCGTAACTATAATCAGGATTTGTGCTATACACCACATCTATCCTTTTCTTGTTTTTGCCTTTCCCCATGGCTTTTGATTTTTGCAAAGGTACGAAGACTCAAGCTTCTTCTTTTCCTAAATCTGCCAACAGAATAACATCTACCATCGCATGGGCTATTACTGCTGACCAGATACCAATTTCGTCTGTCATCCATCCAAACAGCACAATGATTATTGTCATAAAAATGCCGTAAACACTAACACGCCAGTCTTTCGGGTTCAGATACCCGTGGATTGCGACAAAGACAATGGCTGTAATGACAATTCCGAGCAATGGCTGAATTGCCCCTCTGAACAACAGTTCTTCGCCAATTCCCGCGCACAATGAAATGAAGACAACCGCGACCCAATTGAGTTTTAAGTCGGCAAATCTGGCGGCATACCTCGAACGAACGGGTTCCATAAAATCCATTTCGATGACCTTTCTTGCTAGAAACCCTGCTATTGTTCCTACCGCTAAACCAATCCCTATTTGGTATGAGAGGGTTTCGTTTCCGACCCAACGATCCCACAAGATTATTTTCGAGCTAAAAAGTGAGATTACCCAACCAGTGACTGGCATGAGCACCAACGTCAACGTCGCCATAATTAAGACCATCCGTCTCTGTGCAGCTCCTCTTTCCTCCATGCGCCAAAGGTAGCGGAACGAAGGAAAGGGGCAAAATGGAAAATCGTATCTTCGAATTTCCAAAACCAATGATATGATACTCCTAAAACGCCTGTTCACTCTTTCCATTTTTCTGGCCTTTGGCTCACACATTCAAGCCCAAGGAAACTGCAGTGAAGAAGACCTCCTATATATAGGCAACAATTTGGAGTTCGTCCAGCAGGTTGCCGCAGATTGTGGAATCGAATGTTTATTCGTGGGAGACCCTCAAACATGTTTTTCTGAATGCATGAGTGCTCAAGTCCCATTGACTGCAGGTTGCGTAGGCTGCTTTTCTGAGCAAACAACGTGTGCTTCAGACAACTGTTTCCTTGCATGCGCTTTCGGATCTGAGGCTGAGTGTGCGGCTTGTATTGAGGCTAACTGCTTGGAAGGATTCAATGAATGTGCAGGGGTTGGAGATTTTGACGAAGACGGATTCAGCAACTTAAGTGACTGTGATGACAATGACAATACCGTCTATCCTGGAGCTCCAGAAATTTGGTATGACGGTATAGATCAGAACTGTGATGGTTTAAGTGATTTTGACCAGGACATGGACGGAGTGGATTCTGCTGAGTATGGTGGAACGGATTGCGATGATACCGATGCGTTAACTCTCGGAGAAACCAGCACCTACTTTGAAGATGCAGATGACGATGGCTTTGGAAACCTTTTTGTAAATATTCAAGCATGCTCCCTACCTGAAGGATATGCAGACAACAACCTTGATTGTGATGATTCGCGGAATGATGTTTATCCGGGTGCTCCTGGAACTGGAGAGAACATTGACAACAACTGCAACGGTCTAGTTGAAGGTGATGAAAGCGCATTGTGTCTTGGAGATTTCGACAACGATCAGGTCATTGGAACGAATGACTTACTCATCTTTCTTGGAGGATTTGGTTGTTTAATAAGTTGCCCGACCGATATTGACAATGACGGCATTGTTACTTCATCAGACCTTCTTATTTTTCTTGGAGCCTTCGGCTCACTTTGCCAATAACTATGGAGTTTTTACCGGAATCAATTGATCGCTATTCGTGCGACCATACAGAAGTTGAACCTCAAGTTCTTCAAGAGCTACACCGCGAAACTTGGCAAAAGGTGATCATGCCACGTATGCTAAGTGGTCACTTACAAGGACGGTTCTTGAGCTTTTTGAGCAAACTCATTCGTCCAAACCGCATTCTTGAGATTGGCACCTTTACAGGTTATTCCGCCATTTGTTTTGCTGAAGGACTTTCTGCAAATGGCACCATTGAGACCATTGAGGTAAACGAAGAATTGAATACTATTCAAGACAAATACTGGGCAAAAGCTGGCATTACTTCTCAAGTAATTCGACACAATGGTTCTGCCTTGTCAGTTCTCCCCACCTTGAAAGAGGGATTCGACATGGCATTTATCGATGCGGATAAGGAGAATTACGGAAAATACTACGAGCTCACTCTTCCTTTGATGCGCCAAGGAGGTGTTATTCTATTGGACAATGTTCTTTGGAGTGGAAAAGTAGTTGATGACGTGAAAGGCAACGATCCTGAGACGCGGGTATTAAAAGAATTGAACGCATTTATTCAGAAAGACGACCGGGTAAGTAATATGCTCATCCCCCTTCGCGACGGCGTGATGGCTGCAGTTAAGAATTAAAATTTGTGGCATAAAAAAGGGGAGCAAATGCTCCCCTTTTTTTTATGTCGTTCGATCTAGGCTTAAGCTCCTAGCACATCTTTTACTTTGTCAGCAGCTTCCTGCAATAGGATAACACTGTGTACTTCTAGTCCAGAATCTTCAATAAGCTGTTTTGCTTCTTTTGCGTTCGTTCCTTGGAGACGAACGATAATTGGGACAGGAATATCACCGATGTTTTTGTAGGCATCAACAATTCCTTGAGCTACTCTATCACAACGTACGATACCGCCGAAGATGTTTACCAAGATAGCTTTCACTGAAGTGTCTTTCAAAATAATTCTGAAAGCCTTTTCTACTCTTGCCGCATCAGCAGTTCCACCGACATCCAAGAAGTTTGCAGGCTCACCTCCGCTCAACTTAATGATATCCATAGTTGCCATTGCCAGACCAGCACCGTTCACCATGCAACCCACGTTTCCGTCGAGGTTTACAAAGTTCAACCCAGCCTCATCTGCTTCTACTTCAGTAGCATCTTCCTCAGTTTTGTCACGCATTTCTGCGTAATCTTTATGGCGATAGAGGGCATTTCCATCCAATGTTACTTTAGAATCAACTGCGATGATTTTATCATCTGATGTTTTCAAAACAGGGTTGATTTCAAACATTGAAGCATCGCATCCAAGGAATGCTTTGTAAAGGGAAGCTACGAACTTGCTCATTTGCTTGAACGCTTGTCCAGACAAACCTAAGTTGAAAGCTACTCTTCTCATTTGGAAACCTTGAAGTCCAAGCATTGGATCGATTTCCTCCTTGAAAATACGTTCTGGTGTTTTCTCAGCAACTTCTTCGATGTTCACTCCACCATCTGGAGAGTACATAATAATGTGCTTACCTGAGGCTCTATCAAGCAGAACCGACATGTAGTACTCCGCTGGTTCACTTTCACCTGGGTAGTAAACATCTTGTGCAATAAGCACCTTGTTTACCATTTTCCCAGCCTCACCAGTTTGTGCGGTTACCAATGTGCCGCCAAGAATTCCGGCAGCAATGTCCTCTACTTTGTCCAATCCTTTTGCAAGGACAACTCCGCGAGAGCCAGTTTCTTTTACCTCACCTTTTCCTCGTCCACCTGCGTGAATTTGGGCTTTCACAACGAACCAACCTGTTCCAGTTTGTTCATGTAATTTCTTAGCAACTTCTACTGCTTCTTGCGGTGTATCTGCTACAAGTCCTTCTTGGATTGCAACACCGAAGCTCTTCAAAATTGACTTTCCTTGGTATTCGTGGATATTCATTGCGAGTTTATTTGGCGTCAAAAGTACTTGTTACTCGAAGGAAATCAAAGTAAAATCGAATCGAGATTAATTCTTTTTGAGTACAATTTTCGAACTATCTTTCCGCCATGATTTCAGCAAGCGGTATTAAGAAGCGTTATGGAGCATTAGAAGTGCTTAAAGGAATTGATCTTTCCATTGAACAAGGTGAGGTCGTTTCTATTGTTGGCGCCAGTGGTGCTGGAAAAACTACGCTGCTTCAGATATTGGGTACTCTTGACAGTCCGGACGAAGGAAGTTTGAAACTCAGCGAACATGAGGTGAGCAATCTTTCTGCCACTGATTTAGCGGCTTTCAGAAATGAAAACATTGGTTTCATCTTTCAATTCCACCAGCTCCTCCCAGAATTCACCGCCATTGAAAATGTTTGCATTCCCGGGTTAATCGCTCGACGCAACCAAGCTGAAGTAAGGGAAAGAGCTACTGAACTGCTTAAGATGTTGGGCCTTGGAGACCGAATTGACCACAAACCGTCTGCCTTATCTGGAGGTGAACAACAACGTGTAGCTGTTGCTCGATCACTCATTAACAATCCTGCTGTGGTATTTGCCGATGAACCTTCTGGAAATCTTGATTCTAAGAATGCTGAGGAACTGCACAACTTGTTCTTTCAATTGCGCGATGAACTGAAACAGACCTTCGTTATTGTAACACACAACGAAATTTTAGCGGATATGGCAGACCGAAAAATCCGTATTCACGATGGGAAAGTAGCAACCTGACCGCGCTTTTCGCCCCCTCCCTTTTTCCTTCCTAAGAAAACCTATTGGTTTTTTTTGCGTATTAAGTATGCGTGCATACAAGATTATTTATTAGATTGTACCTGCATATGAAACCAGAAGAAACAATAGACTTTCACATTCGATGGGTTTGGGCCAAGATTGCCCGCCTATATAATGTACAAGCATCCAAACACGGTGGCAGCATGTCAATAGGCTACATCCTGTTAAATATAGACAAAGAAGGAACTCATTCCACCAAACTTGGCCCAAAAATGGGCATGGAGGCCAGAAGCTTGACCCGAACGCTTAAGACCATGGAAGACAATGGTCTTATCAGCAGAAAGGTTGATAAGAATGACCGAAGAATGGTGCGTGTCTTTCTCACTTCAAAAGGAATTGCCATGCGCGAAGAATCACGTCGCGTTGTGCTTTGCTTCAACGAGTTTATGCGGGCGAAAATAGCTCCAGAAAAATTTGAAGTCTTTTTGGAAGTCATGACTGACTTGAATGAATTTATTGATGAGCCTGAATTGTTCAGCAAATTAGAAGAATCTGAAAACCATCCAATCACTAATGAGAAACATTAATAAGGTAGCCGTTCTTGGCTCTGGCGTAATGGGGTCTCGAATCGCATGCCACTTTGCCAATGTAGGAGTGGAAGTGCTTTTACTTGACATTCCACCACGTGAGCTCACGCCAAAGGAAGAAGCGAAAGGAATGCAACTTAGCCATCCTTCTGTAAAAAACAGAATTGTCAATGACAGTTTGAAGTTTGCTCTGAAGTCCAACCCCTCTCCTATTTACAGAAAATCATTTGCTTCCCGGATTACAACCGGGAATTTTGATGATGACCTAGCAAAAATTGCAGATTGTGATTGGACGATTGAGGTAATTGTTGAGCGACTTGATATCAAACAGCAAATGTTTGAACGAGTTGAGAAATACAGAAAACCAGGAACACTGATCACGTCTAATACCTCTGGTATTCCAATCCACATGCTGATTGAAGGACGTTCAGAAGATTTCAGAAAGCACTTCTGTGGCTCTCACTTCTTCAACCCTCCACGCTACTTGAAGTTGTTGGAAATCATCCCAACTCCAGCTACCGATCCTGCTATCACTTCATTCCTCATGGAATATGGTGAGACCTTCTTAGGAAAGACCACTGTACTTTGTAAAGACACTCCTGCATTCATCGCGAACCGAGTTGGAGTGTTCTCCATCCAGGCCCTATTTCATACAGTAGCCGACATGGGGCTCACGGTGGAACAGGTTGATAAACTGACCGGCCCGGTAATGGGTCGTCCGAAATCTGCTACTTTCAGAACGTGTGATGTAGTTGGATTGGACACACTTGTGCACGTTGCCAACGGCGTTCGAGACAACTGTCCTGATGATGAGCAACGCTCCCTTTTTGAAATTCCTTCGTATGTCACGAAAATGGTAGAAAACGGATGGCTTGGTTCGAAAACGAAGCAAGGGTTCTACAAAAAAGTGAAAGACGAAAAAGGCAAGTCCACTATATTAAGTCTTGACCTTAACAGCTTGGAATATACGCCTCAAGTGAAGGCAAAGTTCGCCACGTTAGAAATGGCAAAACCTATTGAGGACATTGCTAAGCGAACAAAAGCGCTTTTCAACGGTCAAGATCAGGCTGGTGAGTTTTACAAGCGTTCATTCTCTGGCGTTTTCGCTTATGTATCCAATAGAATTCCTGAAATAACAGATGCATTGTACAAAATTGACGATGCAATGCGTGCTGGTTTCGGATGGGAATTAGGCCCCTTTGAGACATGGGACGCAGTGGGTATTGAAGCCGCGTTGAAAGACATGAATTCAAGAGGACTTGTTGTTTCTCCTTGGATCAACCAAATGATCGAGAAAGGCATTACTTCGTTTTACAAAACAGAAGATGGCCTTAAGTATTACTACGATCTTGAGTCAGGCTATTACGCGTTGATTCCTGGTCAAGAAAGCAAAATTGCTCTCGCTAATCTTCCGGAATCAGCAGTTGTTTGGAAGAACTCAGGCACTACCGTTTATGACCTGGGAGATGGGATTTTGAACATCGCTTTCCACACCAAGATGAACACCATTGGCGGAGAAGTTCTAGCAGGACTCAATAAAGCATTGGACCTAGCAGAGGCTTCTTACAAAGGGTTGGTTGTTGCCAATGAAGGACAAAACTTCTCTGCAGGAGCCAACGTCGGTATGATTTTCATGATGGCGGTTGAGCAGGAATACGACGAATTGGATTTCGCCATTCGCGCTTTCCAGAACACAATGATGCGCGTACGTTATAGCAACGTTCCAGTTGTAGCGGCACCCCATGGACTGACCCTAGGAGGAGCTTGCGAACTTTGTTTGCACGCAGACAAAGTGATTGCCAACGCTGAGACGTACATGGGATTGGTTGAATTTGGTGTAGGCCTGATCCCTGGCGGAGGTGGAACGAAAGAGTTCGCCGTTCGTACCTCAGAAGAATTGAAAGATGGAGACATTCGCATCAACACCCTTCGAAATAAATTCTTGACGGTAGGCCAGGCTAAAGTATCTACTTCAGCGCACGAAGCCTTCGATCTTGGTTATCTAAAGGAAGGAAAGGACGAAGTGATCGTTAGTCGAGAACAGCAAATCGCCTACGCAAAGCAAGCCTGTTTGCAATTAGCGAACAAAGGATATGCGCAACCAGCAAAGCGAAAAGTCACTGTTTTAGGACAGGAAGGGCTTGGAATCGTCTTCGTTGGAGCACATAGTATGATGAGCGGAGACTACATTTCAGAGCACGATAAACTCATCAGTGAAAAACTCGGTTTTGTTCTTTGTGGTGGAGACCTTTCAGAGAACACGGAAGTGTCAGAGCAGTATTTACTGGATCTTGAACGACGTGCATTTCTTGAACTATGCGGAGAGCGCAAAACGTTGGAACGCATGCAGAGTCTTCTGAAAACAGGAAAAATTCTTCGCAACTAATTCACCCTAAAGAAAAAGATTATGAACGCATATATAATAGGTGGATATCGCACAGCGGTTGGAAAAGCACCTCGAGGTCTGTTTCGTTTTATGAGGCCAGACGATTTGGGAGAAAAAGTAATTCGTCATTTGATGAATGATTTCCCTCAGCTCGACAAAAATAGAATTGATGATGTCATTGTTGGGAATGCTACACCAGAAGCAGAACAAGGATTGAACATCGGAAGAATGGTTTCACTCATGGGATTGGACACAGATCAGGTTCCAGGAATGACTGTTAATCGCTACTGTTCTTCTGGCTTGGAAACAATTGCGATTGCTAGCGCGAAGATTCATGCTGGCATGGCTGATTGCATTATTGCAGGTGGAATTGAAACAATGTCGCCAATCCCATTCGGCGGATGGCGCATCGTTCCAAACGCGCGCGTTGCTCAGAACACTCCAGAATGGTATTGGGGAATGGGATTAACTGCAGAAGCCGTTGCCAAGCAATACGGTGTTAGTAGAGAAGAACAAGACGCTTTCGCCCTAGCCTCTCACAACAAAGCAGCTGATGCTATTGACAACGGTCGATTCAAAGATGACATCGTGCCAATCGACATCAAGGAGGTGTTTTTGGACGAAAATGAAAAACGTCAGGAACGGAATTATACGGTAGACACTGACGAAGGTGTAAGAAGAGGCGGCAGTATGGAAGCCCTTGCTAGACTTCGTCCTGTTTTCAATGCCAAAGGAAGCGTAACAGCTGGAAACAGTTCACAAACTTCAGATGGAGCGGCCTTCGTAATGGTTGTTTCTGAGCGCATGTTGAAAGAACTCGGAGTAGAACCGATTGCTCAATTGAAGTCGTACCATGTTAGTGGACTTGATCCCAAAATAATGGGAGTTGGACCTATTTTCGCCATTCCTAAAGCACTTGAAAGAGCTGGTTTGAAGCAATCAGACATTGATCTCATCGAGTTAAACGAAGCTTTCGCCTCTCAATCTGTAGCGGTAGTTCGTGAATTAGGACTCAATCCAGATATCGTAAATGTGAATGGTGGAGCAATCGCTCTTGGACACCCTCTTGGGTGCACGGGTGCAAAGCTCAGTGTTCAAATGATGAATGAAATTCGTAGACGGAACGGAAAATACGGCATGGTAACTATGTGTGTTGGAACCGGACAAGGAGCTGCGGGTGTCTTCGAATTCTTCAATTAATAATAGAAAAAGTACTGACATGTCAGAATCAAAAGATAAAGCGATCACTGGAGGAGAATTTCTCATCCGCGATGTAAAAGCCAATGAAATCTTCATCCCTGAGGAATGGAATGAAGAGCAACTCATGATGAAGCAAACCTGTTTGGATTTTGTGAATCAAGAGATTGTTCCGTTGTTAGACCGAATTGATAACATGGAAGAAGGATTAATGCCTTCTTTGATGGACAAAGCGGGAGAACTCGGGATGTTAGGTATTTCCGTTCCAGAAGAATTAGGCGGAATGGGCATGGATTTCAAAACATCTATGCTTTGCACCGAAGCATTGGGTGAGGCGCACTCTTTCTCTGTTGCTTATGGAGCACACACTGGAATAGGAACGCTTCCAATACTTTATTACGGAAACGAAGCGCAGCGAAAAGAATACGTATCTAAACTTGCGACTGGTGAATGGAAAGCATGTTACTGCTTGACTGAACCTAGCTCTGGGTCAGACGCCAACAGTGGAAAAACGAAAGCTGAACTCACAGAAGATGGGAAGCACTACATCATCAATGGCCAGAAGATGTGGATTACAAATGCTGGTTTTGCAGATGTTTTCACTGTTTTCGCGAAGATTGGTGATGACGAAAATTTGAGCGCTTTCATCCTCACAAAGGATATGGAAGGAATTACGCTCAACCCGGAAGAAAAGAAAATGGGAATCAAGGGGTCTTCGACTCGTCAAGTTTTCTTCAACAACGTCAAGGTACCGGTAGAAAATCAGTTATACGAGCGTGAAAAAGGGTTCAAGATTGCCGTGAACATTTTGAATATCGGGCGAATAAAACTTGCTGGAGGTGTTCTTGGTGGAGCAAAAGGAACCATCCATGACACGGTTCGATATGCCAACGAGCGTAATCAATTTGGAAGACCAATTGCAAAGTATGGAGCCATTCGCGGAAAGATCGCTAAGCAGTGTATTGACGTATTCGCGCTAGAATCTGCTGTATATAGAGCTACTCAAAATATTGACGATGCCATTTCTCAGCTTACTGCTGGTGGAATGGAAAAAGGGGAAGCAACACTAAAAGGAATTGCTTCTTTCGCCCCAGAATGTGCCATGTTGAAGGTATTTGGTTCAGAAGTACTTGATTACGTTGTTGACGAAGCCGTTCAGGTGTATGGCGGAATGGGTTATAGTGCTGAGACGCGTGTAGAACGCGCTTACCGTGATGCCCGAATCAACCGAATTTTCGAAGGAACGAATGAAATCAACCGTATGCTAACGGTGGATATGATTTTGAAGAAGGCCATGAAAGGCGAGCTCGACTTGATGGGCCCTGCCATGAAAGTTGCTGGTGACCTAATGTCGATTCCAGACTTTGGAGATGCTCCTGCAAATGTCTTCGAGCAGTACCACGGGTACGTGACGAATTTCAAGAAAGCCGTTTTAATGGTTGCCGGTGCCGCAGCTCAGAAGCTTGCAATGCAGCTTGCTAAAGAACAGGAAGTTTTAATGGCCGTTGCCGATATGGCAATTCAGGCTTACGTTGCAGAGTCCCTTTTACTGCGTGCTGAAAAGTATGCAAATCAAAAAGGTGAAGAAGCAGCCGCAGCACATATTGAAATTATGCAGGCGTTCTTCTTTGACGCTGGAGAAACATTGGGAAGAGCTGGTCGCGAAGCCTTGCTTTCTTTCGGAGAAGGAGATGAACTGCGCATGATGCTTATGGGAATCAAGCGCTTTACAAAAATGGAAGCGGTGAATATTACTTCGTTGAGACGAGCTGTTGCAGCGCGCGCAATTGAAGCGAACAAGTATCCGTTCTAATTTTGACAATTACACATTGTTTGAAAGGGTGTTCCATTGGGACACCCTTTTTTTATTCTTTCGTTTGATGAATTAAACAATTACAAAATGATTCGTTACGTCGGTATATTTAATGTTGTAGGTGTGGTAAAGTTGGGTAGTTTCACTGTGTTCGGACGGCCGGGCGGGGACGGGCGGGTCCCGTGAGGGAGACACCCAAGCAACTTCAACATCCTTTATTGCATCTAGAAAGTAGATGACTACACTGGGCTCGCACGACGGGTACTTCTACTCATCCTATTAGGCTACCAACAGTTGCAATCAATTTCAAGTAGCTCAAATTGAACACATAAAGCTCAATTTTGTAACTTCTATTACTTATTATTCCCTATGAAAACACCGAAGCTACTCCTACTCCTTCTCTCTTGCATTAGCATTACTTCTTTTGGTCAACTCCAAGACGCCAACTGGCATTTTGGTCAAGGAAATGCCGTGCTTTTTGAAGATGACGCACTCACACTTTATGAGAGCACCATTAACAACCCTATTGATCGAACGCCATCTGTAATGAGCACTCCGCTGGGTGAGCTTCTTTACTTTGCAGACGAAGAAAATGTCTTTGCTGCAGACAACTCGATTATGCCAAACGGTACTTTTTCATTTACCTGCGACGGATCCATTTTTATTCCAAGAGCTGATAGTTTGGACCAGTATTACTTTGTTCGAAGTCTTGGCTTCAGTGGAATGGACTACTCAGTGGTAGATGGAGACTTGAATGATGGGTTAGGAGATATCATTGAAGATGAAAAAGAAATTGAATTCTTCAGCTTGGGAGGTGAATTAATGGCTGTACCGAAAGGACTTGACGTTGGCTACTGGCTCATTTCAGCTGATAACGACAACGGTACCGGAACGGCTTTCATTCGTGTGTTTGATGTAAATGCTGAAGGAATTTTTGCCCACTCTGAATTCAGTGTGGAATGGCCACTACTCTTCTTCCAGAATGAGATGGATGATGCCATAATTTCCCCTGATTGTAGCAAAATTGCCTGTTCATACAAGGGACACTTAGTTGGTCTGTGCGAATTTGATAGTGAAATAGGCGAAGTAACATCAGCCTCTGGAGGCGCAGTTGACACCGAGAACGGTTTCTTCAACATCGCAGAATTGGCATTTTCACCGAACAGTGATTACTTGTATACCATTGGTGATTACAACGAAATTCAGCAATTCGATGTCTCCATTTTTGAAGAGCTAATAGTGGATGCAACCGCTGCAACAATTGAGACCTTAGGCTCCAACACATGGCACGACATTAAACTTGCCCCAGACGGCAAGATTTACTTGATGAATTTGACCACCAACGCTTTGGACGTTATTGAAAACCCAAATGAACCGGCAAGTGACATCGTTTTCACAGAATCGGTTCTTGAGTTGAACAACACAAGTACTACTTATTTCCCTAATACTCCGAATGTTATTTGTGGTCAGTTTTTATATCTCGAGCCACAAACTGTAGATGTATGTATTGGAGAAACGACCCAATTCAATTTCTTCTACAACAGTGAGCCAGATAGCTTATTCTGGGAATTTGGTGATCCCGATTCAGGCGACGATAATTTCAGTGAGATCCTCAATCCAACCCATTTCTATGAATTCCCTGGCAGCTACAATGTAGTTGTGGACGCTTGGCTTGATAGTCTTGAGTATAATTTTGAGCTGACGGCCAATGTCTATACCTACCCAGATCCTCAATTGGGAGCAGACGTAACGATTTGTGAAGGCGAAGAATTGATTCTAGATGCAGGTAATGCTTTGCAATACGACTGGACGCCCAACGGGTCGAACCAAACATATGATGTTACGGAGTCTGGAACTTATACTGTCATCGCCAGCAACGGCCCTTGCAGTGCTAGTGACGAAATTGAAGTAACTGTTATTCCTGCCTTGTTCATGAACCTCAGTGGTGACCTCTTTCCTTGTGACGAAGAACCAGTAACAATTACTGCTTCCACTGAAGTAACTTGGCAAGACGGAAGTTTTTCTGACTCCTTCACTACCAGTCAATCTGGAACCTACTTTGGTACTATTTCCAACGAATGTTTCACCGTAACGGATACGGCAATTGTTGACTACATCGTTATTCCACCGTTCGACTTGGTAGATGCAGTAACTGGTTGCTACGGTGATAGCATAGAAATTTTCACAGGAGTGCCTGATGCGACAGTGGAATGGACTGCTGATTGGGGATTAGAGTTTTCTGGCGAACCACTGGTTATTACCACTTCTGGAACTTATGAAGCAACTGTCAATTATTTCGGTTGTGAGGAAGTTCAAACAGTTATCGCCGACATCAACGATTTCGTTGACCCTGAGTTGATTGTAATGCCGAATATCTTTACACCTAATGGCGATAATAGGAATAATATTTACCGCCCGATCTTGGTTACTGACCCTACTTCAGCACCTTGTAACATTCCTAATTTTGAGGCTGACATGCGCATTTACAACAGATGGGGTGGTCAAATAACTGACGGAGGTTGTACCTGGGACGGTCAAACAGAAAAGAACAATGATGTTGGCGACGGTGTTTACTACTTCGTAGTAGAAATAAAGGCTAATTGCTTTTCTCAGGCAAGCGAGAGAACTATTAACGGAAGCTTCACGCTCACGAGATAGAAAATTAAATCCCTTTCAATCTGGTCCAAATAACATCTATCATCTCTGAGGCTTCCTCAGCAGAGGGTTCTGGTGGAGGAAGTGATTTAAAGATGACTTTTCCTTCTTGGTCTTTTGTGACGTCATGTCCGAAAACAAATCCTTCAGGGCGCCCGTCTAACGTGACTGGCTCCCCAAATCGAAGGTCATTGAGAAAAATACCATTTTCGTCCTTCTTTACGGTGTAAAAACCTTGCGTTAAGAAGAGCATCTGATCTAAGTCTTCACTAGGTCGAAGCTCATCCAATAACTCATCGTTTCGTGGGACAAACTCGAATTCAATATTGGCAGCGGGTTGATCATCAAGCAAAGAATAATAACCAAAGTAATACCCATCTCCGCTTTTGGCAGTGATACCCCAGAGGATTGAATTCAGCGGAGTAGGACGCGATTCGTAATACTCAACCTGAATATTTTGTGCGGCGAAGGCTTCTTCTGCTGCTGAATTCACCATCGTTTTATTGACCACGGTGACGGCCAAATACCCAGTCGAAAGAGCAATGCCCGTCCAATTCAAAAATTGCCTCTTCGCATTAGTGCGCTTGAAGAACATCACCGCAATCACGATGAGAAGGAAAGGAACGGTGTAAAGTGGATCAGCAACAAAAACGGTGTGCCAAGCAACGCGTTCTTGCAACGGCCAAAAAAGCTGTGTTCCCCAAGTAGTAAAACAATCTAGGATAGCGTGAGTGAAAAAAGCCAAGAACATGGCCCATCCCCATTGACGCGGTGTACCCCATTTTCCTTTGTGCAATTTCGAAACGAGCCAGCCCATTAAGGGCGCGAACAACACGAAAAACAGCAGACTATGGGAAAATCCGCGGTGCAGATCCATTCGTTGCAAATCAGTCATGATTGGATTAAAAAGAACATCCAAGTCAGGAATGGTTCCGCCGATGGCGCCCCAAAAAATGGCTCTATTGCCAACCTTCTTCCCCATAACGGCCTCTACCGTAGCAGCGCCTAATACCAATTGAGATAATGAATCCATGATAGCAAAACTACGCAAAGCCCAAAAGGTTCAATCACCTTTTCTACTCAAAGGCTAAAAAAAGGAACTGAAAGGAATCATCAAGAGGTTGAAGTGCGCAACATTCCTTCTTACCTTCGTAAAAAATTGATTCATGGCGAAGAAAAAGATCATCAACAAGAAGTCAATGGACTTCATGGAGAAATACCTGAACAACGCATCACCTACTGGTTTTGAAAGTGCAGGACAGCAGATGTGGCTTGACTACATTAGGCCATACGTAGATGACTATTGGGTAGACACTTACGGCACAGCTGTTGCCATTGTGAATCCGGAGGCAGAGTACAAGGTAGTCATAGAAGCTCATGCAGATGAAATTGCTTGGTTTGTGCACTACATCACGAATGATGGATTCATCTACCTACGAAGAAATGGCGGTTCAGACCACCAAATTGCTCCTTCTAAAAGAGTTAACATCCATACTGACAACGGTCCTGTCAAAGCGGTGTTTGGCTGGCCAGCAATCCACACACGAAGTGGTGGTAAAGAAGAGCCACCAACATTGAAGAACATTTTCTTGGACTGTGGCTGCCGAAGCAAAGCGGAAGTTGAAAAAATGGGAGTTCATGTAGGATGTGTTGTTACGTTCGAAGATGAGTTCATGGTATTGAACAAAGACAATTTTGTTGGGCGTGCTTTGGACAACCGCATGGGTGGTTTCATGATCGCTGAAGTGGCGCGTCTTTTGAAAGCAGAGAAGACGAAACTTCCATTCGGATTGTACATCACGAACTCTGTTCAAGAAGAAATTGGGCTTCGAGGTGCTCAAATGATTGCCGAGCGTATTCAACCTGACGTGGCCATTGTGACCGATGTGACTCATGACACGCAAACACCAATGATCAACAAGATTGCACAAGGTGATATTGCTTGTGGGAAAGGGCCGGTCTTGGCCTATGGACCTGCGGTTCAAAACAATCTTTTGAAATTGATTATTGATGGCGCTACCAAAGAGAACATTCCATTCCAACGCGCTGCGGTTTCCAGAAGTACCGGAACCGATACCGATGCATTTGCTTATAGCAATAAAGGTGTAGCTAGTGCACTTATTTCTCTACCTCTTCGCTATATGCACACCACCGTTGAAACGGTTCATCGCGATGACGTTGAGAATGTTATTCGATTGATTATGGCGAGTCTCAAGTCCATTGAAAACGGACAAGACTTCAGGTACCTGAAATAAGACTAAAGGGAAACTATTCAAAGCATCTGCTCATTCAGCAGGTGCTTTTTTTATGCAGAAACAAGTCTTTTCAACAGGTAAACATCCAAAGGCTTTTCAAGCACTTTGATGATTTCCTCATTGTCTTCTGCTTTTTGGATATCGTTTCGATCGATACTAGAAGATAGCAAGAACACCTTGCACTTCTTTCTAACCTCATCTGGGAACTCCATGTATTTCTCAAAAACATCAAAGCCGTTCAAAACCGGCATTTGAATATCTATTAAAATCACATTAAGGTACTTGTCTAATTCTTCAAAATTACCTCCGATATACTGGAGTGCATCTGCCCCATTGGTGAATGACCTGATGCGCGAAGTAATGTTCGCCAATTTAAGGAGCTTCGTATTGACGACAATGTCAATATCATTATCGTCGATCAAAAAAATGTTCAGTTCTTTCTCGTTCATCTTTTGTTCGGAATTACTACCTCAAATTCAGCCCCTTGTCCTAATTCTGAAGATACGGAAATTTCGCCACCCATTTTATCTACAGCCTCTTTTACGATGAAAAGTCCTATTCCAGACCCTGTGCATCGTTCAGAAGCTCTAAAGAACATCTCAAATGCTTTCATTCGATCTTCGCGATTCATTCCAATGCCATTGTCTTTCACAACGAGTTTTAGACTGTTCGCATCGCTTTGCATGCTGATATCAACTGAAGAATCACTCTTCGTTTCATCGCGGTACTTAATGGCATTTGAAAGAAGGTTGTTCAAGATCATCTTGAGTCGCATCTCATCCAAGTTGAGCTCTCCATCTTGTTGCACCATCTTGTTGAAGCGGATGTTATCTGCTCCTTCGAAGAATTCGAAATGTTGGGTGATTTCATCCAGAAATAGCGCACAATCAATAGATGCAAGGATCTCTCCCTTCTTCAAGTTTTGGTAGTACGAAATGATGTTTTGAACGAATCCATCGAGTTGATTAACCGTTCGTTCAATCATGCCGAAGTACTCTGCCGGTTTTCCTTCAATGTTTTCAGTTCGTGCGAGTTTAAGCACCCCTAAAATAGAAACAAGCGGAGCTCTTAAGTCGTGACTTGCGCTGTAAACGAATTTCTCCAACTCGTTGTACGCCTTTTGAATTTCAACGTTCTGCTGCTTGAGTTGTATTCTGTTGTTGTACAACTCAAAGGCATTTTGAATGGTGATTTTCAGATCTGTTTCATTCCATGGTTTCGCCACATACCTGTAGACTTGACCTTTGTTTATCGCATCAATTACTGCCTCAATGTCTGCGTACCCTGTTAACAGGATTCGAACTGGATCAGGGAAATCTGGAATGATTAATTCAAAGAATTCGACCCCACTTAAGTTGGGCATCTTTTGATCTGAGATGACAACGTGTATCTCATTTTCCGAAAGAACTTGTACTGCTTCATTTGCACTTGTAGTAGTGAAAATGTTGTATTCTCTTCGATAAGCAGCCTTGAATGAAGTTAAGTTGTGCTCTTCATCATCCAAGTATAAGACGTTGATCTTCTTGTTCGACATTAGGGGGAGACTTTACAGGGCTTTGGGCAAAGTTATAATAAATTCGGTTCCTTCATTCGGTACTGATTCAACCGCTATTTTGCCTTGATGGTGGTTGATAATACCGAGAACAATACTCAATCCTAAACCTGTTCCAGCCCCCACTTCCTTGGTGGTGTAGAACGGATCAAAGATTTTAGACTTTACTTCAGGAGGCATACCGACTCCATTGTCTTTTATGGAGACTACAATGGAGTCTTCTGTATTTTCTGTTTTCACAGTCACCAAGCGCTCTTCCAATGGCTTACCAGAAGCTTCGGTAGCTTGAACAGCGTTGGCGATAATATTCATGAACACTTGATTCAATTTACCTGGATAACACGAAATTTCAGGCAAGTCCATCGAAAATTCTTCCTTCACATTGGAGGCTCCTCTGATGGTTGTTTTCAAAATAATCAGTGTTGATTTAATGCATTCATTGATGTCAGCTTTCTTCAAAGCATCTTCATCTAGTCTAGAAAAAATACGCAACCCTTTCACAATCTCTGCTGTTCTGTGGGCGCCATCTTCAATACCTTTCATCAATTGTTCAATTTCTGTCTTAAGGAAATCCAACTCTAACTCTTCACTAAGCGCTCGTGCTTCTGTGATCTTGGCGTTTGCTTCTTCACTTCCAGGTTCTGCAGATTCATAGCAGGCAAGGATTTCAAGCAGGTCATCGAGATCACGCTTGAGTGGCGTAATATTGGACGAAACGAAGTTGATTGGGTTGTTCAACTCGTGTGCAATTCCGGCTGTCATTTGACCCAAAGATGCCATTTTCTCGGCATCTACAAGCTGGGCTTGGGCAGACCTTAGTTCATCCAGCGTCACGTTTAATTCAGAGTTGGAAGCGGCCAAGGCTTTTGTACGTTCGTTCACCTTCGCTTCTAGCAATATGTTTTGTTGGGTGATGATTCGTTCATTCTCTTTCAACGCATCTAACTTTTGAAGTTGTTCTTTCTCCTTCTCGCGCTTCAGCTGATTAATTCTATCAGCTAGGGCGAATGAAAGTAGCACGACCTCAAGCGCAGAGCCCACAGGGAGGGCGTATTGCGCAACAATGTTGTTTGGGAATACCCCAACATCCCTCAGGACGAAGATGGTTACACCAATCAAGAAAATGATGAACGCCACCAAAAAATAGAGTGCCGGCGCGAAGCCTTTTCTGTAGCTGTTCACAGCAGCATAGACTAACAATAGGGATGCTACTGCACAGAAGTTGATCAGGTTGTATGATACCGTGAAGAATCCTGCAGTTGCTAAAATAAATGCCACTCCATAGATAATCATGTATCCTATGAGCACTTTGTTCAGTCGTGGGCTATACCTTTTGATATGAAGGTAATGCTGAGCGAATAATACGGTTGTAATTCCTGAAAGAACTCCAGCGTAGTGAGCCGCTCGCAGACCAAGCCAGGTATTGGTTGGCCAGAAGTATTGGTTCCCGTAGCCGTTGAGCACAAGCTGTGTTAACCCAACAAACAAGATGAAGAACACATAGTATATGTAGTTCTCATCTCGAACACTGAACCAAATAAAGAGATTGTACAAGAGCATTACAAGAATGATTCCTGCGTACACTCCGAAGAAAATGTTTTTATTGTTCTGAGTCTTTACAATCTCCTCTTTTTCGCCAATTTCAATAGGCAACAGCAATTGCTTACCACTTACCATTCGAATGTAAACTTCAGATGTAGCAGCGGGCTGAAGCTTGAACACAAAGTTTGGCAATTCGAACGTTCTGTCTTCAAAAGCATAAGCTTCGCCCTGAAAGTCTTCCGTTGAAATGCCTCCTTCTACAAACTGGTAAAACCACAAACTATCGATGTTCGGGTTTTGAATTTCTAAAACAGAAGTCTGACTTGTTTGGCCTAGTTCCAATTTAACCCAATGAGCATGCGTACTTACTCCAAGATTTGGAACGGGTGCTTCAGATGGGATGAATGAACGTGTTTTTACATCGTCGATTGTCAGAGCATTCGTTGAATCTGTATACAACAGAATGTTTTGGACTCCTTCGGCCGCATGGGCGCTATCGGCTACAAATAGTCCGATAAAAAGGAAGACAATACTCGAAACAAGTTGAAAGGGTGGTGTCTTTATCATTTGCTCACAAGAAGGTCATAATGGAGTGAAATCTCGCCTTTCGGCCCAGATGAAACTCCCACCTTCTTGGGATTTATACGCAAGTCTTCGATTTCGGTTCTAAAATCGGGGTCCATTTTTTCCAAATTGTTTGGAGACACATAGTGGGCAACCGTGGCTACAAGCTTTTCGTTTGGATACGGAAAGCCGCCATCATCGCCTATTTCTGTTATGGTGGAGAACCCAAAACCTTTCATCCAACGGCGTGTTGGAGGACTGGAAAGGGCTAGTAGGTGGGAGACATTTAATTGTTCGCAGAGTGTAATGGCACAACGAATCACAAGCTTACTTCCAATGCCAAAGCCCGCAACTTCAACTGAATTCCATAGAGCACATAATTCTGCGCACCCTTCTGGCTCGAACCCTTCGATGATCTCATTTACTTTAGGGTCATGTTTATCAATTGCCTTTTCTAGCGGCAAACGCACTTGTGGCTTTTTGATTTCCATCCGTGCACCTCCGTAAATTTTGTGTCCACTTGGTGAGGTCACTAGGATGACATAGGTATCTCTTGAATTGATCCAATCATCATTTGATGAAACCAATTTTTTGAATCCGTGATTTGCGAGCACCTGAGTATGCCCTTCTACGAATCGTTGACTCAAAGAAAGGTTATCGCAGGCTCGAAAGGCACGTATGTGCACCTTTGAGAGCTTGGAAGTTTTCGATGCCTGAAGTTGGCTTTTAGTCCATGAAGAACTCATTCAGATCAAAGTATTTTCGCCCCTTAACGTTGTTATTGCCTAATAGAACCAATCGTACGGCCTGGGCTGCAACCCCAGCTCCCATTGTGACTTCAGAAGCTAATTGCGGCCATCTATTGATTGTTTTCCCCATTTCTGACAGTGATAATTTCATGCGATCTGATAATTCATCAATCGACATTATTTTCATCATTGTCTCTTGGGTCCATTCACCTGTCCTAACCAAATGTAAGCATTCATCGTCACTAATTCGACCGTGTAAGATTCCAATGTTTGAATCCAAGTCAAATCTCTCCACATCTAGCATTCCGCGGTCTGACGTTTCCATCACAACTGGAATCCCTAACTCCCTCGCTTTCAATCTCGCTAGGATCTTAATGCGCAGTGCATCACATTCCTCAACTAGTACATCTAGCTTTTTATTGTCCCTTGTTAAAAAATCTTCAATATTTTCATCTGTAACTCCCTGATCGAATACTTCTACATTAATGTAGGGGTCTAATTCTGCAATTTCTCGGGCTACAATGGTTGTTTTCGGAAGGTTTAGGCTAGTAACTCCCGCTCGAAGTCTGTTGAGGTTGGATAAATCGAGTGTATCCATGTCTGCAATTCGAATGGTGCCTCCAATGTTCTCCATGGCCAATGCCAATGCCACACCTGATCCAACAGACATTCCAATAACTCCGAGAGTTGCTTTAGATAAAACTGCTTGTTCTTCTTTCGAAATTTTGAGCATGTTGCGGTTGGTACGGACTTCTCGGAATTCACTTTTTCCTAGAATGTGAACCAACGTATTCTTCCACGGGTAGTAAACCCAAAGCCCATACGATTCCGGGTGCTCGCCTAACCTAGCTCTAACTGCTAACTCATATTCACTCTCTGACCAAGAAGAACTAGGGTCTCTTAATTCGAATAATTCCCGAAGCTGAGATTCAATTGTATCGATTATAGTTGGCGCCTTCTTTTCGATTAGCCCTCCCAATTTCGCAGCATCAGAAGACTCTTGTAGATTATACTTGTCAATCTGAAATCCTACTTCATCAGAAGAAACTGTTGTAGGCGAGAGCAACAATTCATTCATTTTATGAGCACGTTAGTGTGGTTATAATTCCAATATGGCGAAATTTAGTGTACAATCCACACTGTCTGGATAGAAATCACACCAATAAAACGAAACTTTCATCTTTCGTTCGCGTATACCATGTGCATGAAAGCAATGGAAAACAATCGGCTAATCGTTTTAGCGCCATTTCAAGAGAAATTATCTTCTGAGGTTTTGACCCCACAACTTTTTGATGTTCGTGTTTACAAAACCGCTGAAGAAGCTTGGACCATTTTCGAGCAAAACAAGGTTTCTCTTTTCATCTCTAATCAAGCATTTATTCAGTCTGCTCCAGGTGGATTCTTAAAGGCCATTACTGCAACCCAATTGAATTTGGTTCACCTTCACAAGTATACGGACTTCGTTATTGAAGATATTGAGGCTGTGGTGAATAATTCTGCTTCCGTTTTCATCACCAATGAAACGCAATTTGAAGCACGACTTCAACAGTCTATTGAGACCGCAATGAGCATTTACCTTAACTCGGCTGAGGATGAAAAGCTTCGCGAAGAGTTGATTGAACAAAACCAGCAATACGAATTCATGTTGCGCCAATCGCTCCTCTCCTAGTCTCATTACTCATTCATGTTTGGTAAACAGGTGCAGAGGTCATACCTTCGGGCACCTAAACCTTATGGTCAAACTACCACTTCCTAAACGCATCAACTGGACCTTCCAACCCAAGGAAAGTCAGTTTCTATTTCTTGGCAATGAAGCTACAGAACTTAGGAAGTCATTTCCTTCTGAAGAACAGTTTATCACGTGGTTTGAACGAATCTCTGGATCGCGTAGATTAAGCTCCTCCAATGGCACATTCTTTCAGGTTGTGAGCGCAAATGATCCTTCTTTATTCGAAAGCAATCCTATTACCGTAACGAGAGGACTTGTTTTGCAAGAGTCACCTTTGACTATTGCTGGCTCAACAACTTTCGAATCCTCAAATAACTTGGAAGCCATTGCCGCGGCCGATAAATCAAAATTGATTCACGCGTTGAGCAAATTTGACACCAAGGCTGCCGAGAATGTGACGCATGCATTGAAAGCTCCTGTGAATAGAATTAAAGGGATTGCGCAAATTTTAAAAGCCGAATACCGAGAAACGCCTGAGCAAGAGCTCCTGATAAAATATTTATCGCAAACATCTGAAAGGCTCAGTGTTATTGTAGACTACATTTTGCAAGACGGACCTTCCTTCGAGGAAGACGTTGAATTTCAACAAGTAGTTAATTCTGCTTTGCAGGTTGCTAAGCGCATTAACAACAGGCCCATTGATTTCTCTAACACCATTGCCTCGTTGGTATTGAAACCAGAGGACGCGATCATGTTAGAGCGGGTTTTAGTGGAATTATTATCGTTCAACCAACCTCTTTTTGCCAACGAGCGATCTATTCGCGTCACACCGAAAGGTGAAGACACATTGGTGGTTCAAATAAGCCATCATTTCCCTGCGGGGAAAATTGAACTGGAAAAAGGGAAACTCATTGAAGATGAGTACATCCCCACTAGTGTTTCTGATTTGATGATGCATTGGGAAGATGCTAATCTGCTGACCTCCCTCGAGCAAGACACTTGGAGCTACAAGCTGTACTTACCGATTTAATTCAACGAAACATTCATATCTCCCGCCTTCATCTTCTTGTAATGGGCTGCTAAAAGCCCCATCATGAGCTGAAAAGACTTCATTGCTCCCATGGTATCAGGAGAAATTTCTTGTTTCTTCAAACGAAGATTTAGTAAGCCATACAACGCGGTAATACTGGCTTCAACGGGATTCATCCCTTTGTTTCCAGCGCGTTCCATGAATGCCGTCAGATTGGGTTCAGCCTCACCGAACGCCTTGATGTAGTCTTCATTCTTCGTGATAGCAATAAGCGTTTGATGCAAGTAGCTCAACTCAATGAGCAACTCTCCTACTTCACCAACATGTCCTTTTTGAATAAGACCTTGCGAATCCATTTGCTTTCCTAGCTGCGCGAACCATTCCAGCTCTCCATCCATATCGATGGAATCTCCACTGGCATCGAGAAACGCTCGAATGGCGGTTAAATCAAACTTCGCGGCACGCATCAAATCCTCCATTTGCCAGAGGTAGATGATGTATTCAACAATGTTTTCTTCTTTTTTCTCTTGGGCAATGGTCATTCTTCTGGTATTTCTGGGGCGAATTCTGCCGCGTACTCAGCATTCAACTGGTTGATCACATCTCTGGTAATATCATAAGGCGCCTGGCCGTACAAAACTCCTTCTCTAGAGAATCCCCAGTTCAAAATTAAATCATACTCATTATCGTTCGCATAGCGCTCAAGAAAGCTGCTCAAACGATCGGCAATCTCTTGCTGGAAATCGGCTTCTTTTCTACCAAGTGATTGTTGCTCGATGGCCTGGGCATTTTGCAATTCTTGCTCCAATACCATCAAGCGTTGTTGACCTGCTGCCATGTCGCTTTCAGTAGCGCTTCCACTTTGCAAATATGTCACCAACTCCTGGTACTCTGTCTCTGCTTTTTTCAATTGTCTTGATAGCTTTCGCTCGCTAACCTGACCAAGACTAATCAATTCGTCTTCCTTATCAATGATGAACTGATACTGCAAATTGATGCTATCACCGCGCACAAAAGCAATTCTTGGAACAAGTCCTTCTTCCGCTTCAGTGGTGGTATCTTCCATCACCATTTCTGGTGCTATTTCTTCAGGAGTGTTATCGTTCGACATGAAATTCACCACTCCAAGTCCTAATGCAACAACGGCAATTCCTAGGGCAATTTTTTGAATCATTTTTCTGTATTAAATCGTTTTCCAAGCTTCCGCAAAATCGCTTCTCATTTCTACAAAGCGCTTCAGCACTTTCGTTTCAAATTCAGGCGTACTCATCTTCTTCAGATCGTCAACTCCTGTAACATCTGTCTGACCAATTTTAAATGTTTGTTCAAATTGCCCAACTTCATATTTGATGTGGTACTTTTCGTTCCAAGCAAAAATGGTGATTTTCATCACCTGATGTGGAATTTCTGCAATTACACGCATAGCTGAAATTTGAGCAAAGATACGAACTCAATCGACCAAGCATGAGAGAACATCAATTTATGCATCAAAGTGTTTCCAACTTGGCTTGGGCGCTTCGCTCTGCACCCTTGATGTTGTCACATCCGAAATCACCATACAAAGTACTCGACGAAGGTTGGTTTCTACGAAATTACTTGCTTCACCAAGATTGGCTTTATGCATTGGACGCTGACCCAGAACCACTTCTCGAATTTCTTAAAACACCTCACAAACTCCCGCTGGGAAAGCGTTTTGAGCAATTAATCGAGTTTTGGTTGCGTGAAAGCCCTCACTATACGTTGATGTCGAACAACGTGCAACTCCTTGATCAAAAGAGGACGGTTGGTGAAATGGATTTCTTATTCAAAGAGAATGCTTCGGGTACATTCTACCACCTAGAAGTAGCTTGTAAATTTTATTTGGGGTACAAAAACAGCAAGGCATGGGACCACTGGATAGGCCCGAATGGCAATGACAACTTGGCTCTGAAAATGGATAAGTTGAATCTCCAACTAGCCATTGCTTCCACTGAAGTAGGCAAGACGTACTTTGATCAACAGCGATGGGCGTTGCCTGAACCAGCGCTGCTCATGAAAGGTATGTTTTTTCATCACTACACAACCCTTCACAAAGCGAAGGCACCTGTTCAAAGTGCTGCCAATTACACGAGTGGATGGTGGGTGAAAGCAGATGAATTGGATCATTTTTTTGCTGGGGAAAGCCTTTGGACCATTCTTCCAAAATCGGATTGGCTGTCTCCTTTTGAAAGCCACTTCAATGAGCTAACGATTTACAAGCATTATGAGATGAAGCGCCTGTGTCTTGACCTACTCGCGGAATATAATTTAGCGCTTTGTGTGGTTCAACTCTACCCAAGTAAATTAGGGTTCAAAGAAGGCTCTAGAGGGTTCGTTGTTCCTTCGTCCTGGCCGAAAAAGCGCTAGGTATCCAGCCAGTCTTTGAACGATGACGTTCGCTCTCTAGCCACTACAATCACGTCTTCCTCGTTGGTTGGCTTCAGCAAGTAATCTATGCTGTGATGGTTGAACGATCGAATGGCACGGTCTCTTTTTTCTCAATTTTCCATGGTATGATTGATCGTGTGCATAATGCTAATTTTTACTTACATCCGTTAATGATTCCCTCAAGCTGTTCTTTTCCCCACTGCGGACTCCAATCGTTTGTGACTTTGTACGAATCGAAGTTTTCCAAGACAGTCTTCGCCTCCTGGCAATTGGGAGCGGTGTCTCTTCCCATAAATTCTGCGAGGCCAATGTCGTTCGAAATCTTCAAGAATTTAGCTCTCGGATTAGTCGCATCAAGACGAAGTGCCTCTTGCGCACAACCAGCAATTTTTGGGCTTAACGAAGTTGCCCTTCTAAAGTCTGCCATCAGTCTAGCGCAGAAATACATTCCTTTCAAGGTCCAGAGTTCTGCGTTTCCTTTCCACTTGGCCATCATACTTTCAATTTGTCCTTCTGCTTTGTCTAAGTATCCCTCTTTTTCGCCGAATTCAGCCGCATCAAATCCTGCAGATACTAGGCAAAATGTTTCGTAGTAAGCTGCTTCCCATTCATCGGGGTTGGCACTGGCAATTTCACTGAACATATTCGACGTTTGAACGAAGTCTGCAACCGATTCAGCTTGTTGAAACGCCTTCATTGCCTTTTTCATATCCTTTGTGTATTCGGCTGCCATCATTCCCAGAGGAAGAGTCATTGCTAAGAGTAGTGCTAATTTTTTCATTGTTTTGTTGATTGATTGATTGATTGATTGATGGTGCAATATGTAGACGAGTGATCGTTCTAGAAATTGCATCTTACCGAACTGTCGAATTCATGCGACGAACTGTAATTTATTTTCAATCCGTGTTAAACCTTCGGCCTTTTTAATTGTCTAAACGCAATGCATTCATACTCTATACATCGATTTTTACTCCTCTGTTTGGTTCTTTTAAGCAGCTTAACAAGTTGGTCTCAACGTTCTGGAGGAGCACGTCCAGCTATTGGGGTTGTCACCGGAACTGTTCTTGACAAAACAGACAATTCGCCTATTGAATTCGCTACAATCACCATGAGTTCTAGGCGAGACAGCAGCTTCGTTACGGGAGGAATCACCGATAAAAAAGGCCGTTTCACCATTTCTGAGATTCCGTTGGGCATGTATGAAGCGCGTATTACCTTCATTGGATACGACGTGGAAGTAATAAATGCTATTCGTTTAACGCCTAAGGAAAGCACTACGGCCAACTTGGGAGATGTAAAGCTGTCTCCAACCGTGAATGACTTGGACGCAGCTGAAGTAGTGGCTGAAACACCTTACATGGAGATGAAGATGGACAAACGCGTCTTCAACGTAGAAGAAAGCCTAGGAACTACAGGTGGATCAGCAACAGACATTATTGAAACACTTCCTTCCGTTCAGGTTGACATTGATGGTAACATCAGTCTTCGTGGCTCTCAAAACGTGACCATTCTCATTGATGGTAAGCCATCTGCGCTCACAGGGGCATCGCGTCAGGCAATCATGGAACAGATTCCAGCCAGCAGCATTGAACGAATTGAAATCATTACCAATCCATCTGCGAAGTATGACCCCGATGGAATGACCGGAATCATAAACGTGGTGCTCAAGAAGAATAAATTGGCTGGTTTTCACGGAAATGTTACCGCCACCATTGGAACTGGAGATCAATACAACGGATCTCTAGGGCTGAACTACAGAACACCGAAGGTCAACTTATTTACCAATTATTCGTACCGTTACGCTGATCGCTTTTTTAGATCAACGAATGACAGAACTACGTTTAATACTGACGAAGGGGACCTATTCTTGACGCAGAAGACAGATGGTGGTCGCATCAGACAAAACCACACCATTCAATCTGGAGTGGATTTCTACCTCTCTCCTACTTTGACCTTGAGCACTTCAGGCACACTTAATTTAGGTACCGATGCCGATCAAGACAGCGTTCTGAATTTGCAGCAATATGACTCTGGACTCATCTTGAACAACTTCTATCGTTTTACAGACGGAAGTGAAGATGGCAGAGGTTACGACATCAACGTTGGCATGATCAAGCAGTTTTCAGGACCGCAACATGAATGGACAGCAGACGCCCGTTATTCTGACAATGCCGAAGAAGAATTGAATGAATTCGATAACCGAGACTTGCTTCTGCTTGACGGTTTGCCCGAATTCAGCGGAGTTGATGAATTCAACTTCACCAATGATGGCCGAAAAACACTCACCGTTCAAACAGATTATGTTCGGCCGATGAATGGTGAAGACGGCAAACTTGAACTGGGATATAAGAGTATTATTCAGCAGTTGAATAACGAGTTTGAAGGCTACGAACAAGACACCTTAACAGGTAGTTACGTTGCACAACTGGATCGAAACAATGAGTTTGTTTACGACGAACAAATCCACTCTGTTTATGGCACTTACGGCAGAAAGGTGAATCGCATTTCCTTTTTGGGAGGGCTACGTGTGGAACAGGTCTTTACTACCAGCACCTTGGTGACGACCGACGAAGTGTTCAACAATGATTACTTCTCGCTATTCCCAAGTGCATTCTTTACCTACGACTTATCAGAGTCCAACAAAATGTCTTTGAGCTATAGCCGTCGGATCAACCGTCCGCGTACAAGGCAGCTCAATCCGTTCCCGAACTACTCAGACAACTTGAGTTTACGAAAAGGGAACCCCTTCCTACTCCCAGAGTACACGAACTCATTTGAATTGGCTTACAGCATTCAAAAAGGGCGCTCCAATTATATGTTTAGTGTATACCTGAGAGATGTCAACGACGTAATCAGACGATTCACTTCAGTTGATTCTGCAGGCGTGAGTACCACATCGTATCAAAACTTTGCTGGCTCTCAAAACTATGGTGTCGAACTCGTAGTGAACAGGCCTCTTACTAAGTGGTGGAGCATTAATGCGAGCGCCAATGGATATAGAACCGTGAATGACGGCACCAACCTCGAAAGCGATTTGAATAGTGAGGCCTACAGCTGGTCTTCCCGAATCATGTCGACCATGAAATTCAAGAAAGGGTTCAGTATTCAGTTATCCGCTTTTTACCGCGCACCTGAATTATTCCCACAGGGACAATTCAAAGGTTTCCTCTTCTCTGACATTGCATTGAAGAAGACGATACTGGATAACAAGGGCTCTTTAACGCTTAATTTGCGCGACATTTTTGACACGCGTGAATTTGCGTTCGATTCGTTTGGGACCGGCTTTGAGCAAGAGAGTTTACGAAAGCGAGAATCTCGCAACCTATTCTTTACCTTCTCTTACCGCTTTGGGAAACTTGATACTCAGAAAGGGCGGAAAAAAGGATCTCGCGATGGCAGCGGTGGCGGAATGGACGACGTAGATTTCTAATTGGTTGAAACCTCTTTCAATCTTCGCGCCAGCAAAAGCGCTGCAATTGTAAAGGCTACTGCAACATAGCCCACGAAATTGTAATTCTCAATGGGCTCACCAGCCCCCGGCTGCACTACAATGCTTCCTGCAATTACAGACGCTAATCCACTGGCCAATGACATTACCGAGCTGTTCAAACTCATGAACCCTCCTCTGTTTTCAGGTTTCACTACTGCTGTCAATAGCGTGTTCGCGGGAATCATTCTACCTGAAATGGCAATAAAGAACGTTGCTGAAATCGTCAACACAATGAACAGGCTTACCGGCCATAAATGGGTTGTAAAAAGAAGTGGCAGAATAGATGAAGAGGCCATGATATAAAACACACGCTTTCGCCCAAAACGATCTACCATTCTACCTATAAAAGGTGAACTAATTACCGTACAAGCACCGCCAACAAGGTAAATTAACGGGATTTGCTCTTGTGAAAGCCCTACGTTATTGATCATGTACGGCGTAATGAATGGGATTACCGTAAACTGCCCCAGAACCAAGAGTACCATGAACAACAAGGCTTGTTGCTGGTTCTTGTTTTTACTCGCCATCCGTATGGTTTCAAACGGATGTGGCTTGGTACGTTGGTCATTGATATGTCCGCGCATGGACGGAACTTGCAACAGCAAAATGACGCTGACTATCGCCCCCAACCCGGCGACCATGTAAAATGGCACGTGCCAGTTCCCTTCGAACTGATTTACCAGTTCCAATGCCAAGGGCACACCAACTACGGCGGCAAGTGAGAACGCCATAGACACCACGCCCATCGCCTTCCCTCTTCGTTCCAATGCGAAAACATCTCCAACGATGGATAGCACCAAAGCACCTAAAATTCCACCGAAGAGCCCCGTAAGGAGTCTTGTTCCAATAAACAAGGCATAATTCAAGGAGGGATCTGCCGTGTTGGGGACCACCGCACTTGAAAAAGTACCTAGGACAAAACCGAGGTAAGCCACACTCAACGCCTTTTTCCGATCAAATTTATCGAGAAAGAACACACCAAAAAGACTACTCAAGAAGGCCGCTAACGGATAGGCCGACACCAGCATGGAGAATTGAAAAGGAGTGATGAGCAATTCCTTTTGAAGAATATCACCCATCGGCATCATGATCATAAAATCAACGATGTGGGTGAACTGAGCTGATGCTAAAATGAATAGCAGTAAGCGTTCTTTTTTGGTCATTCAGCTTCGAATCCGGCTTTGCTGTGAGAGCCATCGCAAAACGGCTTGTTGCTTGAAGCACCGCATCTGCAAAGTGCCGTGTTGTCTTTCATGGTTTTGGTCGTGCCATTGTTGAGCTTCACCACACAGTCTCCCTTAACAATTGCTGGACCGTTCGGAATCAGCTCAATGGTTGTTGCTCCTGATGATTCCTCAGACGGTTTTCCATCTGCGTTTCGATACGTTGCCAACGCACCAGACGGGCACTGTTTACTTGCGCTTCAATTTCTTCGGAAGAAGCGCCCTCTGCATTGATCCACGGTTTTGATTTTGGCTGAAATAAATTGGCCAATCCTCTCCAACATTTCTCAGAATGGATACAAATACCCGGTTGCCAAGCGATGGTTACTTCACCATTGGTATACTCTTTCTTCATAATACGATGTGTTATTAGTGCAATAATTCTTATTGCATTTGGTACCCTTCGATGTTGTCCAGCTCTGCCTTCTTGAAAGGTACGCGTTGCGAAAATTCACTTGGTTTAATGTAACCAAATAATATCTTCAAAAGTGCATTAGACGCTTTAGTTCTATGACGAATGTAGCATTTCACATCCATTGGATACGCTCCAACAGTAGATTTGATCTCACCCGCCGTTCGCCCAAAAGAAATGTGCTTCACATTGCCTTCAATCCCCATTTTGATATACTCATAGAGCATTCGAGAATAGATGGCGTATTCATTATTGAGCTCATAATCGATGCCTACGAAATGGGTATCAATCCAATCTTCATAGGTGAACGCGCTTTGGAAACCGACCAGTTTGTCATGTAAGAAATACCCTTTTAAGGTAAACGACTCACCAAGGTTGTCTTTCATGCGTTGGAACACTTCTCCGTTCAATTTACCTAGCCTAAAATCAGCACGATCGTACACCTTTTCATACAAGGCGAATAATTCTTTCTGGTAGGTAAGTAAGTCTTCTGCCTTTAAGTCTTTCAACTCAATTTCTTTGGACCGTTTGAATGCTGCTTTCGCCTTGGTTCTGTACTTCGTCGTCATCGAACTCAAGTAGTCATCAAATGACTTCCACTCTGGCTTCAGTGACATGATCATGTTCGGGTCGACAAAGAATTCAGCATACCCTTCTTGTGCAAAGCTAGCAGCTACATCGAACGATTCTGGATAGAAATCTTTAATGACCGTCGCAGAAATTCGTTGCCCTTCCTCTTTGCATGAATTCTCAATTTCATCAATCGCCTTCAACAGCAATGTGCCTTGAACAGAGGGAGCTATACCTTCAGTAAACACGAATCCATGTTCTCCTGTTGCAAAGCTATTCCCAAGCACTAATACCCGAAAGCGCATGCTCTTGTTCCCAATCAGTTTTTCAGTTACTGATTTAATGAATTTACCTCGTTTGGCTATGTTCGCCGTGAGATCGTCACTTTCAGCGATGGTGATTTGAAATGCGGCTACACCAATTAGATCGTCTCCGCAGAAGAAACAGGCGAATTTGTAGCTCAGATTTTCGTCCAAAATACGCAGCGCATCAAAGTACTCAGTAGTGAGAAAAACACTCTTGTTCGAAACAAGTGCATTCCACTTATCAGCGATGACCTCATCAATAGAAGAATGAAGGTATACCTTGTAGTCTGACACATCGCATTTTTCTGACGAATCAGTTTTAGCTTGGTCTAGACCACCTTTGAATTCTTTGAAGTTTCGGCAACGCATTGGCGCAAAGATAACGCCTTCATATAGCTTAATGTTTAGGTCCTTGTTAAAATAAGTTGGAATCCCAATCAAAAACGATCAGCAATCCACCTATTCAACACGGGGTAAACGAAGAGCGTGAGCGGAACCAATAACGCCGCGAAAAGCACGCCAGGAAGTCGATACCGAACAACCGCCCCTAGCACGGGCACACACGAACCAATGACTGTTCCCAAGACGATTATAAAAGTCAAACTGAAGCAAAAGAGTTCATTTGTAAGGAGTTCTTTGCGCACAATTCTAAAACGAAAAATGACCACTACAAACAGGATAAACAGCATGCTCGATTCTAGCATGGGCGGCCAGTAGAATGCCCCTTCCACTTCGCTCAATGTGGGGCGCATGAACGCCAACCAAAGCCTTTCCGGAACGTCCATTAAAAACCCGAAAAAAGATTGATCAACTGGAGCGATTTCTACTGTGCTCCCAGCATTATTTGCGGTTGCCACGTTATAGAAATCTTGCTGTTTCTTCGCCAGAATATAAAGCATTCCTCCCGGGGAATACACCCTAGCGGCGAAAACAGCCCCCACATATGAAACAACCACTACCAATGTATACCTCAACCAAACCAATCGCTGTTTAAGTACCACCTTTCCAAGAAGAAAAGCGATCACAGCGGGCAACATGGTTATCAAAACATAGGGTTTGAGATTCGCTAAAAACAGCACGGAAAGTGCCGTCCAAAATACAAATCGCCATTGCTTTTTCAGGAGATTCGTCAAGGACCAAAGAAACATGCCTATGCCTGCAATGAGAGGCGCCTCTTTTAAGACGCCAGACCCCCAGAAAAGCACGGTGGGCATGAGCGCTACAGATAGGAAGGCTAAGGTTTTATGAAAAGAGATATTCCCCAATGCATATGCTCCTCTCACAAATGCCATCACTCCTACCGTGCTTAAAAAGCCGAACACGACGGTATGAACATGATAGAACCCCTGAGAAAAAAGAGCTATCAACATGTTCAGTCGAATAATGGTTGGGTTGTCATTCGCAATTCCATAGGAGTAGGAAGAACTCCAACCTCTTAGCTGGTCGAAGATGGGGGTCAGCGCTGGATCATCCAATCCAATGCCAAAAAGGAATTGGAAGTAGATGGTTGGTGAATCTTTCAGCGTGTTGAAAAGAACCATTGCATCATCGAAATAACGAAATGCATCACTGGTTTCTCGGTACGAATAATGAAACGTATAAATGGCCCAAAGGGCAAATCCAGCTGCGACTTTTAGCACGAAAACAAGTCGAACTGTCTTGTAACGGATTCCGCTTAAGCGCACAACGCTCCATTTTTTCAGCAGCGCTAGGCACAAGACAAAACTTGCTAACGTAAAAAGGATATGAAGTAAGAGTTGCAACGATTAAGCCGCTTCTTCTGTGTTTCTACTTCGCCAAGCGACGAAAAGAGCTCCTCCAATAACCAATAGCACGAGTACGGATCCTATTCCTGAGAGCATGGTTGCTGTAGCATGCGATGCGGGCTGAAATACAAACTCTATTTCGTGATTACCTTCCGGTACAGAAACCGCACGTAGCACATAATTCGCCCTGGCAAAAGGAACTTCCTCCCCGTCTAACAAGCACACCCATCCTTCAGGATACCAAACCTCAGAGAAAACGGCCAGTTGCTCGGAAGAACACGTGGCATTGTAGGTTATGCGGTCTGGAGCATAAGACGTCATTGCTATTTGCGCAGTTGAATCAGGAACGATAATCGACGGGACGATGGCTTCAAACTCGTCATGCACAACGGCAGTATATTTGGAATCGAAGGTGTACATCTCTTCCATTTCATCATCAGCACTCATTACCATCTCTACATCAGCTACAAACCAAGCATTTCCATTTGCATACGGGTTTGCCAAAGGTGGGCTTGCCGGATCGAAAACCAGGTATTTCGCATTTAACATATTAGCGAAAGACATGCTTTGCATCACAGAAGGCCCGAGTGTATTAGCCGAAGAAATGAAGCGTTGGAGCTCAGGCGATACGTGGAATTCAACAAGTTCATTGTACCTGCGCAATTTCGCCCCATGGTAACCGCCAAGTGATTTATGGTAGTAACTCGTGCGGGCATCGCTCCAAGGGTTATTGATATTCAACACCCGGTAGTTTGTGTTCAAATCAAGCACTCCGAACTGAACTGAATGACGCACTTTTTCGTATTCGCCAGTCAGCTTTCGTCCCATGGTCTCTTGCTTCATCAGCACCTTCTCTTCCATTTCTTTTGGAACCGAAGGATTGTTTTGCATTTCAATATCTAGGATGCCCAAATCAGCGGCTGATGCGTTGTGCGGGTACATTTTATCCAACCCTTTTCGCCAATGAACATACTGCCTTCCTTGCTTGTCATTGGTCATGTATCTTCTGTCAACACTCCACAAATCAACAAGTACCAATACGCCAATGATTCCGAAAACAACTTCCGCTTTGAGCTTTTTCAAGAATAAAACGAATAACAGTCCAAATGCGAGGAGTACGAATAGGAAACTTCGGATGGCATCAGCTCTGAAGATGGAGACTCTGGCATTTTCCAACTGACCTACGTACTCATTGATAAAATCTTCCTGTTCGGCACTTTGCGCGTTGTTTGCGTATTCTGCAAACTGTTGCACTTCTTGGTTAGAGGTAAAGTCTAGGATCAATTGCGGTGCGGCCAAGAAAATGACCATGAGCAATGTCACCGTTCCAACACCCGCATAGAACCACTTCTTTCGTTCAGCTGAAATACCGTTTATGATCTCTTGAATTGAAAGCAACGCCATCAACGGGGCAGCCACTTGTATGACAACCAACATCATTTTGGTATCCCTAAACTTGGCGAATCCTGGTGCGGTAGAAATGAAAAAATCGGTTACCCAACTAGCGTCTTTCCATGAAAGAACAATGGCCAAGATGGAAACTATTAGCAACGGCCACTTGATGGAATCTTTGACGATAAACATCCCCAACAAGAAGAGTGCTATGATGATGGCACCGAAGTAAAAAGCACCACCAGAATAGTACTGTGCTCCCCAATACCTATTGGATTGAGATACTTGTTCTTTGAATTCTCTGTCTACGTTCGCCAAGGTCTTTCTGTCTTTCCCTATGGCACCAGCAGCACCTCCTTTCACATCAGGAATCAACATGGACCAAAACTCTCCCCTAGACATGCTGTACTTAAGGATGTAGTCTTTATCTAACCCTTCTCTTGGAGCTTCTTGAAAAGCTTGTCCTTCTGGGCGAATTGTCAATTCTGTTTCACCTCTCGTGGAGTGCTTACTGTACTCCAAAGTGGTCATTAAACTGGTCAAGTTTGGAAGCACCGCCAAAACTGCTGCTATTGCTAATACAGCTCCTACTTTAACACCTTTCGACCACTGTCCATTCATTCCTTGACGAATGATTTCACCAATTACAACAAACCCGACTAAGAACGCCAGGTAGTAGGTCATTTGTGGGTGACCTGCTGCAATTTGCATGCTCAAAAAGAAAACGGTTAGTGCTGCACCGGCTAGGAGTTTGCCCCTAAACGACAACAACACCCCTCCCAGCACACCGGGCATTAGGGCAATGGCATTTACCTTGGAAGCATGTCCGGCCCCTAGGTACAGTATGTTCACACTGGCAAATCCAAAAGCAATTCCACCGATGATAGATAGCCAAGGGTTGATACGCATACAAAGCCCTAGAATATAGAAGCTCAGCATGGCCAAGAACAACGTCCCTACAGGCCCGGGGAAAATGGTTCTAACCATTCGGAAAATGGCCCCGGGGATATTCGCAGGTTGCTGCAACGAAATCTGGTAGGCTGGCATTCCTGCGAACATGGTGTTCGTCCAGAGTGCATCTTCGTCGTAGAATTCTCTTAGGTCTCTCAGCTCCTTGGACATTCCCAAAAACTGATCAATGTCTCCTTGTCTCAATTCAAACCCTTGGTATGCCGGCGAAAAAAAGGCACTTGAAAGGACTACAAATAGGACAACAGCTATTGCGTGTGGCAAAGCCTTAAGCAAGAAATCTTTCATAATTCTACGTTGAACGGGCAAGATAATAGGAATAGCACTAGTTCGAAAAGAATGACCTTAGTCTTTCACTTCTTCGAACTCAACATACTCTCCTAGATCATCGTCGGTGGCTTTTTTCTTAGATGAAGTGCGCTGCGATTTCGATGAGTTGTTCGCCCCCGCCTTTCTTCCAGCTTCGTACGCCTCAAATCGATCTTTCTTTCGAAGACGATTGAACAGGCGGACGCCGTAATAAACGACTGCAGCAATTAGTAAAAAACGAAATAGACCGACTATCAATTGAGTAATTTTCGTCAAAAGTCGCTAATCATCCATGAAATTTCAAGTTTTACGGTTCATTATTCACTATCCTTAACGAATAAAATGTAACGCATGATCAATTCTCTCAAAGACAATTTCAAATCCTATTTCGGCCAAGGGTATGACAAGATTAAAGATGGTTTCTCGAAATTGAACAAGCCGTCAGATGAAGAGGAGAATAAGACTTTCACGTTCTTTGAACGCGTAATCGAAGGGCTTCCCGCGTTTGAAAGAATTGGTTACCGTACCACCAGTTTTCAAATAGAGATTTCCATTCCCCCTGCTTTGGAAATCCATTTCAATCGTTTCAAAATTGCTACTGAAGAAGAAATTGAGGAGTTAAGAGAAGAATTAAAGGACAAGCGTGTTTCTACGATGATTCTGAATGCGCTTATTAAGTCGAGTGCGATCCAAGAATCAATGAGTACGCCGAGTTTCGTGTTTTCGGACATTGAGATAGAAGTTACTATTCCTCCTTCTATCGGGTTGCGCTACATCAATAGAAAACTCGTGAAAGATGAGCCAGACACCAAAGGGTTGAGTGTATTACCTTCCTCTCCAACAACACTTACAAATTAAATCGATCCGTTCACAAATCCAATGTTCGCAGCACATTGTGCCTTCGTATATTGCAGAAGAAAGCACGAAAAAGTGAACTTTGAAGTTTTAACTACCAAACACACGTATGTTGTTCAAGCAAATCAGATTCCTACTCGCTGTCTTGGCGCTAATTCCACTCGTGGGTTCGGCACAAAATACGAGCTACACAATCAGCGGTACCATTACTGATGCCGATACAGGGGAAGAATTGATCGGTGCAACGGTCTTCGAATCCAGCTTAGCCCTCGGCACCGGATCAAACATTTACGGTTTTTACAGTTTCACGGTAGCTTCAGACACCGTTGACCTCATCTTTTCTTATGTTGGCTATGAGCCTCAGAAAAAACGCATCATTCTCAACGAAGATATTCGTTTGAACGTAGCGATGACACCTGGCACCATTTTAGACGAGGCGGTCATTTCCTCCAGTCAAGGAGAACAGATTCAGGAACAAACTCAAATGAGTTCCATTGACCTCGACATGTCTAAGGTTGAGCAACTTCCCGTGTTACTCGGAGAACGAGATATTATGAAGACCATTCAGTTGCTTCCCGGTATTCAATCAGGTACCGAAGGGGCTAGCGGCATTTATGTGAGAGGAGGTGGCCCTGACCAAAATCTAATTCTGTTAGACGGGGTGCCAGTCTACAATGCCTCTCATTTGTTTGGTTTCTTTTCTGTTTTCAACTCTGATGCCATTCGAAATGTTGAGCTCATCAAAGGTGGCTTCCCTGCCAGATACGGAGGCAGAACTAGCTCCGTGATTGACATCCGAATGAAAGAAGGAAACATGAAAGAGCTTCATGGTGAAGGCTCTATCGGAATCATTGCTTCCAAGTTCACGCTTGAGGGCCCTCTAAAGAAAGACAAGACCTCTTTTCTTCTATCAGGCCGACGAACTTACATTGATCTATTGGCTCAACCATTTATTCGTTCGTCTGCAGATGGTGGCACTGGAGGCTATTTCTTCTATGACTTCAACGCCAAGCTTAATCATGTGATTAATGATGACAACCGGTTATTTGTTAGTGGTTACTTCGGAAGAGATAAGGCGTACTTACGTTTTAAGGAAACGTTCACTGATGATTTTGAAGATGAAACAGCCGCAGAGCTTTCATGGGGGAATAAAATTGTAGCGCTAAGATGGAATCATATTCACAACTCCAAGACATTCAGTAATGTTACAGGAACCTACAGTAATTACAACTTTCTTACCTCGAATGAATTTACTCAAACATCACCGGCAGGCACAGAATCTTCTCTTTTCAGATATGACTCTGGAATTCGGGATTTCGGGGTAAAATGGGATTTGGATTTCATCCCCAACCCTTCGCAATACTTCAGGTTTGGAGCTGGATACACCTATCACAAATTCACCCCTGGCGTGAACGTGATTGACATTAGTGAAGCCTTCAATGAAGTTGATACCACTTTTGGATCCGACATTGTTTTCGCCCATGAAATGATGGCCTATGCCGAAAACGATTGGAAAATAACCAACTTATTGAAAATAAATGGAGGGCTGCATCTCGGCATTTTCACCGTCAACCAAGAAGTTTATACTTCCTTACAACCACGAATCAGCGGGAGGTATTTAATCTCCGATAAAACATCTATCAAGGCATCCTATGCTCGAATGACGCAATTCATTCACTTACTCACAAATGTTTCCATCGGGCTTCCAACTGACCTTTGGCTTCCTGCCACCGATAATGTTCGTCCACAAAATAGCGACCAAGTGGCACTTGGAGTGGCTACTACGTTAAAAGACGGCTTTGAATTCAGCGCAGAGGTTTATCACAAGTGGATGACCAATTTAATTGAATACAAAGACGGCGCTGGATTTCAAGGGACTGGAGAAAACTGGGAAGAACTTGTTGAAGTGGGAGATGGAACGGCCTATGGTCTAGAACTTTTGCTTGAGAAAAAAACCGGAAAATGGACGGGCTGGCTTGGATACACCTTGAGTTGGACTTGGCGTCAATTTGACAACCTGAACTTCGGAGAGCAGTTTCCATTCAGGTATGACCGAAGACATGATATTGGACTGGCCGTTTCTTACCACATTAATGACCGTGTCGACATGGGATTTGTATGGGTGTACGGAACTGGAAATGCTGTAACGCTTGGAACAACACGCTTTAACACGCTGAATGCAGCACCTTCTGTTTACGGGAACAATAACAACCAAGGTTTTAACCCAACTGCTGACTTCTTCGAGGCTAGAAATGACTACCGAATGCCATCCTATCACCGCTTCGATATTGGCGTGAACTTTCACCGAGAAACCTCTTTTGGTGAACGAACATGGAGTTTTGGTATTTACAACGCTTACAACAGGCAAAACCCTTTCTTCCTTTACTTTAGCTCAGACGGACAAGGAAACCCGGGTCTTTATCAAATAAGTCTGTTCCCTATACTTCCTTCTTTTACCTACTCTTTCAAATTTTAATTATGAGAACGATAATTACAAGCTTATTACTCTGCCTTCTTTTCGTTTCATGCGAGAAAGAAATTCCATTTGACATTGATGATGACGGAAATAAACTTGTCATCAATTCATTTATTGGCCCAAACCTAGATGAAATTCACGTTCAAGTAAGTCAGAGTAAAAGTGTCATTAGTACCGAGTCACTTCAAAATTTACCAAACGCCACAGTCACACTTTACAAAAACGGCGCAAGTTTAGGCGCCCTTACAAGTGTTGGTGACGGGAAGTTCGTCATCACTCACACACCCGAAATTGGCGCTACCTATCGCATAGAAGCATCTGCACAGGGACTAGATGACGTAACGGCTGAAACAACCATTCCTGCTACGCCGAATATCGATACTTTGGCGAACCCAGAGTTTACTGGTGAAGAGTTCAAATTTGACGCGGTCATTGAAGATTTCCCTAACCAGGATAACTTTTATCAGCTCCTTTTACTCTTTACAGCTGATGAATTTGGGACGGACCCCTTTGTTGCTGGTTTTAGTTCAGAGTCTCCAATATTACCGGGCAATAGCGATCCTTTCGGAGAATCTGAAAATTACTATTTCGATGATGCCTTCTTCACCGACAATGCTTTCAATGGTACTAACGCATCCATCGACATAGAAGCATATCTAGGTTCCAGTTATTTTGCTGTACAATACCTTCATTGCTCGGAAGAATACTACCTCTACAAACTTACGTTGGACAACTATTTTGAAAACGATGGCAACCCTTTCTCGCAACCAGTTCAGATCTTTTCGAACGTGGAAGGCGGACTTGGAATCTTCGCTAGCTATTCATTTGATCAAATTAGTGCGGTACTTTAACAGTACAAGGGTTTTCGAAGACCAATGTAAAGACGATCTTTGTAGGCTGAATAGGATATGATGAGAAGCACGCTATTGGTCATTACTCTTTTAGTAACTGGAACAACTTGTTTCAGCCAAACTCCTTTGGATCGAAAGGACAACAAAGGAAGATTCTTTGCTTTTTGGGGTTGGAATAGAGGTTATTACACCGATTCCGACATCCAATTCACAGGAGAAGACTACGATTTCACACTGAGCAATGTTGCAGCCAATGATCGTCCGTCAGAATTTGGGCTAACTCCTTACTTCAATCCTGGACTAATCACCATCCCCCAAACCAACTTTCGAATTGGATACTTCTTCAATGAGAAATGGAGCGTTTCATTAGGTGATGACCACATGAAGTATGTTATGGTGCAAGATCAATTGTCAACCATCGATGGATATATCTTACCCAAGGAC
>JAQWQB010000033.1 GCA_029245065.1 Flavobacteriales bacterium
TTTTGCTGAAGGTTCTACCTCCTTTGACAAAGATGCAAAAAAAGTGGGTAGCTCTGACTCCAACTTATATACAATTGTACTACGTTTAATTCACATTCAATCGTTAGTAGCGGTCAAGGCATACATTCCAATAGCTGCTGAAACGGAGACATTTAACGATGCCACTTTTCCACTCATTGGAATACGAACAAGGGTGTCACAAATCCGTAAGCTGCTTTCTGAAAGGCCCGTTTCTTCATTCCCCATGACCACACAGAGTGGTGTAGAGACCTGAACCTCAGTTAGTTCTGTCATCGCTTTTTCGGTCATTCCAACAAGGTGAAGTCCTTGAGATTGAATAGACTTGAGGCTTTTACTTAAGTCGTTTACCCGGCAGATTGGGAGTCGTAATAAGGCCCCAGAAGAAGATTTGATGGCATCCTCGTTGATAGGGGCCATGCCGGTTGCTGGGATAATTACAGCGTGGAATCCTAAGCACTCTGCTGAACGAACTATCGCCCCGAAATTTCGGACATCCGTAACGCCATCCAATGCAATCATTCGTGGTGTTTGCCCAGCTTCGTACGTTGACGCAACTAGGTTGTCTAAATCAGCAAATTCTATGGGAGAAACAATGGCAATAACGCCTTGGTGGTTTTTCCGTGAGATACGATCCAGTTTTTGCTGAGGAACATGTTGAACCGGAATTTCGCGTTCTTTGGTCAACGCAAAAAGCTCGGCATGACGCTCTCCTTTACCTCCTTGAAGTAGAAAGATTTTTTGGAACTCTTTCCCGCTCTCAAGTGCTTCGATAACGGGGTGCCAACCCATGATGTAATAGTCTTTCTTCATTCTTGGAATATTCGTCCGTTTCGCCAAGCTGTAATAGCCCGGTCCCATTGGGTGCGAAATATCGGATTTCTATCCAGAACAAAATGGTTTGACGCCAAAGGATTGTCAACTTTTCGAAAGTTAAAAGTGATGGAGGTAAGGTTATTCTCTTCCCCATAAGTCCAGGTCTCATAGTCGGCCCCGTAACGAATGGAGTTAGGGTTGCCAAAAACAATGTGAATCAAACCTCGGTCGCTTTTCCAACCTTCAACATAACTCGAGAAATAATAGTTTGCTTCTTCAACCCGACTGTAATAAATGCGAATGAGCTCACGGGATCGTTCTTTCGAACCGCCACAATCCAACCAGAACTCATCAATCTCTTTCTTCCTAGTGGCCTCTGAACTGGTGATTCGTTCAAACTCTTTCTTCGAACTGATATAACGAAGACTTTGGGTCATTTCATCCAACATGTGAACTTCAGGAAAGTAATCATTCGCAACCAACAAGGTCCAGATGTGCTCATTGTTAGAAGTGAATAGGCTGAACCTTCCTTCTTGTGTTTCCTTTCCCAAATCATTCTCTACCCAGGCATTCAATCCTTCTTCTGGAGGGAAAGGAATGGTGATTCGGGTTTCAGTATAGGGTGGGGCCGGAAGTCGTTCCTCATCCTGCCACTGCACGAAGTTCCAATTGCCTTCAAAACGGTCTGAAGTGAAGGTTAAAAAATCTCCAGATTGAATTTGGCTTCCGAAAACCGGCAGGGTATTGCTGTTAACGAATAGTTGAAAGTCGTCTCTTCCCGGTGTTGATTTTTTGGTCGTGTACAGGTATTCCGTCTGTTCCCACCTTCTATTCGTGTCTTTCAACTTAAACGTGAAGCGAAAAGTAGTCTCGTTTGTAGGGAGCGCAATGTTTGTCTTCGAAACAACCAATCGAGAGGTTTTGTCTGGATTGGCATCTGAGACAGTTAACGTAGTGCTGTCAATAAATGCGAATCCCTCCGGACGTCTTTCTTCAATCAAAACCCAGCAATTAACCTTGGCAACAAAAGGAGATTGGGGGTCTTTTCGTGTGTAGAGCAGCTCTTTGGACTTCATCTTAAGCATGAGTTCCGTGCTGTCTTCGCTCAAGTGATAGCATTGGAATTGTGGGTGAAATGGACTGCTTTCCCAGTCGTAATCAATTCTGCTGATTTCTTTGACCGTTGGCGTTGTGGTAGTGCAGCCCACGACAAGAAGGGTGCACATCATTGATGATAGGAAAAGATATGTGAGACCCTGTTTCATTTTAATCTTCTTGCTGGTTATCTGTTTCTTGACTGTTAGCAATGAGCCTTTCATCAATTGCTTTTTTAGGCTTGTAGTTCGAAAGCTGTCGTATATCTTCTACTTTTCGAATCAAGTTCCCCCTACCTGAAGATAGTTTTTTCATGGCATCACCATGAGCGCTCAGGCCGTCATTTAGGTGTTTTTCTACCTTTTGAAGGTCTCCAACGAAGCCGCTGAACTTATCGTAAAGTGCACTCGTTTTTTTAATGATTTCTTGGATGTTCTGGCGCTGGTCTTCTTGCGTCCAGATGTAGCTAACAGTGCGCATGGTAGCCAGCAACGTTGTTGTCGATACCAGCACTACGTTCACTTTCAAGGCCTCTTCATAAAGCCCTTGGTTGCTTGCCAAAGCAGCATTGAGGGCAGGTTCAATTGGAACGAACATCAACACGAAATCGGGTGTCTTGGAAACGAGGTCTTCGTAATTCTTGCTCCCCAAATCCTTGATGTGTTTTCTCAAGCTCTCAACATGCGCTTTTAGCTCAAGTTCTTGCAACGTTTTGTCTTCTGCAGAATTGTAACGCTCATAAGCTGTCAAAGAGACTTTTGAATCCAAAATCAACACCTTATTTTCTGGCATATGAATAATGAAATCGGGTTTTTTAAGAAAGCCTTCGTCATCTCTGAAAGTGGCTTGCGTTTCAAAATGAACACCTTTGTTGAGCCCTGCTTTTTCCAAGATGACCTCAAGTTGTAACTCCCCCCAATCACCTTGGGATTTGGAATCACCTTTCAATGCCTTTGTCAGGTTTTTGGCTCCTTCGTTCAGCTCTTTGTTGAGGGTGAGAAGTTGATTAAGGTGATTCTCCAATGAGCCACGTTCTTTTTGCTCTTGGCCATAAACTTCATCAACACGCTTCTTAAATTGTTCAATGTCTTTCTGAAGCGGTTTGATAAGACTCCCGATTTTATCATTGTTTATTTCGGTGAAGCGTTTGCCTTTGTCTTCAAGGATGGAATTCGCTAACAGTTGGAATTCCTTTTGAAGTTGGGTTTTGGTCTCTACTATTTCTGTTTGAAAAGCCTCTTTACGCTCCTTAAATTCCAGTTTTATTCGCTGTATGTCCTCTTCTTTTTGAGCAAGAATCTCACGTGAGTAGGTGAGGTCTTTTTCTAGGCCGGAAGCATCGACTTGCAATACGCCTAATTCCTTTTCAAGGCGTTCGGTTTTGGCGCTCAAACTCTCTTTTTCGTCTTGAATTGAACGGAGTTGGTTTTCCATGAGGCTCATGCCATCATTGCCCTTCATGAATTTGAAGAGTATGATTCCGGCAATAAGTCCCACGACTAATCCAACCAATAGGTAAATCCATTCCATGTTAAAAGCTGTTTATATAGCCGAAATGGACTTTGCCGTTTCGAAGTAAAATGGGGTTATTTTGTTCGCTTCCAAGCCCGTATGATATCCGGAATGAGCCAGATGAAGTTCCAATTAAGGCTCCGGCTCCAAACCCAAACGGGGTGTCGTTGAAATATACGTCATCAGAACGTTCGTACCAAGCCTGATCGTAAAAAAGAAATACGGCAGAGGTGGCGTCCAAAAGGTATTTTAATTCAGCTGTTCCAATTGCAAAGTTTTGGGCGAAAATTGATTCCTCATCAAATCCCCGAATGGATCCCAAGCCGCCTATTCGATACAGCTCATTGAAACGAATGGCCTTGTCGGCCTTAAATCCTGCCATAGAAGACAACCCGAAAGACACTCTTTTCGCTAAAGGAAGCCAATAAGACATATTCAGTTCTCCCGCATACTGTTCGCTGATAATTGCTGGATCTTCTTCCTCTTCAGCAGCCGTTTCTTTTCGCCCAATACTACAAGTGAGCTCTATAAAGGCGCCGCGCGACGGGTTGTTCAGTTGATTGAGGGAATATTGAATTAACCCAATTCCATACCGGTCGATTCGCACGTTTTCTACGGTGAGAATGGATTCTGTAAGTGCATTGGATGACCATAGCTGGTAAAAAGCCCTGATGTTCCGGTTCGCGCCATTAACAAGTCCGAAGCTGAGTTCCAATTCTGTTGTGGTGAACGTTGAGTCTCTCCTGTAAATATCAATGCCTGCCCACGTTCCAAGTTTGGTGTTGAATAGGTAAGGGAGTGCGCCTTTTAAAGACAGATCTTGTGTAGATTCTTGCAGCCGCCTCCAGTTGAGAGCTATGGATTCGCCTCGACGAAGCACATTTTGCAACGAGAGGCTAACATCTCCTGTGAATACAACTTTACCCGTTTCATTGTCGGGCTGAAAACCAATGATTCCATCAAACCGATTCGCCTGCTTCTCTTTCAGGTAAACGAAAATTTGAGCTCCCTCCTCCGTGAAAAGCACTTGTGGTGCTTGAATCATTTCCGCAAAAGGAAGTTCTTGAATGCGTTTCGAAATCGAGCGGAAATTGGCTTCACTATACGGTTCGCCTTCAGTAACCGAGAGGTACTGTTCCAAGTAGATTTGGTGAAATTTTTTCTCAGATCGAACTACCAAGCTGTCAATTAGCATCAATGGACCATTGTCTATTTCGGCTATGACATTAATTAGAGAGTCGTTGTCAAGCGTGTTTTGTAAACGAATGGAAGCAAATGGGTAGCCATTGTTTTCGGCGGGAATAAGTAGTTCTTGGAGGTAGTTTTCAATGGCGTCCAAGGAAGCGGCTCCTTCCATTTGGAAGACTTCGTTGTTCACTTGAAGTTCGTTGAGGGCGTATTTTATGCCGCTATCGAAGAAGTGGTGACTACTATCAGGGGTTATTTGAACCGATGAGTCAAGGACGCAACTCAGGTATCCGTTGAGTTGAAGTTCCAAGCTTTTTTCACCCAATAGTTCAGCTTCTTTTATGTCAAGAGTGTCTGTGCTAATGGTCTGATTTAGCGTGTCATTGACGAAAATCACATGGGTTTGAGCATGCGCGCAAAAGGGAAGAAGCATCACCACAAGGAAGCATCTCAAAAGAGGTTTGAGCCTCCGTACAATATGTCTATTTTTTCGTCGTTCTATCACTGGTCAGTTCACTGTGAATAAGTCTGTGAAACATTTTTTAAGATGCTCCGTAAAACAAAACGTATAGTGTTTGACCTTTAGCATATAAGGAAACCTAACGAAACCCACTGTTATGAAAAAGTTATTTGGAATTGCCATGTTACTTGTGTTCTTAGGAGCAATGGTAGCGTCTTGTACACCGCACAAACAATCTTGTGCCGCGTACCAAAGTGTTGAGCTAGAAGAAGCTCCAACAAAGTAATTAGTTAAAAATTACTTCTAACTCCTGATTTAATTCAGGGTGTAAACTTAGTGCAACCGGACATGTTTTTGCGGCATTTAGCAAAACGGTTCTGTGGTTGTCGCTAAGATTCTGTACACTTATATATAAGGTAATCGAAATGGTTTCTATCCTACGAGGAGAAGAAGCCATTTTTTTTGTCACCTCAGCCCGCATTTCGTCGATTTCAATTTCTCTTTTCTCAGCAGCAATGCCAACAATGGTCATCATGCAGCTTGCCAAACCTGAAGATACTAGGTCGGTTGGTGAAAATGTTTCGCCTTTTCCGTTATTATCAGTAGGCGCATCTGTAATAACTGTAGTGCCTGATTGAAGATGGGTTGATTCTGTGCGAAGGTTCCCTTGGTATGAAACTGTGTAATTCATATTGAACTAATAATAGGGTATAGGCGTTAGTAAATTGTATCTTTGATAAGACAATGCGAAATAAATCTAGACAAATGTACAGGCTTTTAGCAGTTCTCTGCTGTTTCTTGGCATTGCAGTCCGTCGCGCAGAATGAACATGAACTGTACGATGAAGCTGTAGTACTTAGGAATAGACAGATGTACGGCGGGGTTCATCTTCATTCTGGAGGATTGGGAGGTTTTTTCAATGTTGGGAAGTACGAAAATGCCAACACAGTCCGATTTATTGGGATTGATGTGTTGTACATGAAGCACGAGAAAGAAGTGAAAAGCTTCAACCCGATTTACGAGGACTCTCGCAGCTATGTCTATGGCAAAATGAACAATTTCTACATCTTTAGACCTTCAGTGGGAGTGAAGAAGATGATCAGCCCCAAGTTAAGAAAGAGTGGGGTCGAAGTAGGATACACCCTTCAGTTTGGACCTTCTTTGGGAATCACGAAGCCCGTTTACTTAGAAATTGGGTACCCAAGCATTCCCTACGAATACCTGGCCGTTGAACAATATGACCCTGAAAGGCATTTCTTTGATGATATCTTCGGAAAAGCTTCTGGATTTAACGGACTAAATCAGTTGAAGCTACATCCAGGAGGATTTGTGAAATTCGCCTTCAATTTCGAATACTCGAACGAGAAAGACTTAATGAAAGGAATGGAAGCCGGCGTTGTACTTGATGTCTATGCCCAACGCGTTCCCATCATGGCGAATACAGAATCTTTTGAAGATCGAAACAAAGCACTTTTCTTGAACTTTTATCTAAACCTGTTTATAGGTAAGAAGTACAATGTGAATCGATGACAGAAACAACCGTTGCAAACACGGCACCAAGACAACGTGTGCCCAAGCCCAAATGGCTTCGAGTTAAACTTCCAACTGGTGAAGAGTATAAAAAGGTTAGAGAAATAGTTTCTGACCATAAGTTGCATACCATTTGTGAAAGCGGAAATTGTCCGAACATGGGTGAGTGTTGGGGGGAAGGAACGGCGACGTTCATGATCCTGGGAAACATTTGTACTCGTAGTTGCGGATTTTGCTCCGTGGTTACCGGTAGACCTGATGCGGTAGATCCTTTTGAGCCTGCCAGAGTTGCCAATTCAGTAAGCTTGATGTCTGTGAAGCACGCTGTGATTACTTCGGTAGACAGAGATGATATTCCAGATGGAGGTTCTGAGATTTGGGCGGCTACCGTTCGTGCCATCCGCAGAAAAAGCCCAACCACCACATTGGAGACACTCATTCCGGACTTTGCAGGAAAATGGGATAACCTGGAACGAATTATCGATGTAGCTCCTGAAATTGTTTCGCACAATCTTGAAACAGTCAGAAGACTCACGAAAGAAGTTCGTATTCAAGCCAAATATGACCGAAGTCTTGAAGTTCTGAGAAGACTAAAACAAGGAGGGATGAAAACTAAATCAGGTGTTATGCTTGGTTTGGGCGAAACCGAAGATGAGGTGTTGGAAACCATGGATGACCTACGTTCAGTAAAGGTAGACATCTTGACGCTTGGTCAATATTTGCAGCCAACGCCAAAGCACTTACCGGTTCAGGACTTTATTCACCCAGATAAATTCCAAGAATACAAAGAGATCGGATTACAAAAAGGGTTCAGATATGTCGAAAGCGGACCCTTAGTACGCTCTTCATACCACGCCGAGAAACATATTTTTTAATATTGAAGTTCTTGACCTGTATAAATATCCTTGCAGATGTGTAAGAATGTCTATGAAGGAGTGATGTTTTATTGTAAATTGCCCCACGATTGTTTCGGATAATCTAAGAATTATGAGAATGAGAACGCTACTGTACATTACTGGAGCAGCACTAGTTGGTGCCATTGGATTTGGATTAAATTCCACATCAACGAAAACTGCCCAATTTACCCCACGAGATAGCCAAGTGGCTAAAGCAGAGCCAAATGGAGCTGCAGAAGTGCAACGCATGATGCGTGCAAATATGGAAACAGGTGAAATCGAATCGGAAGATTACATCCGCCTGGAAAAAGCCGTAAAGAAATTTAAAGCGAAGCAAGCTGGTCAAAAATCGGATCCAGTTTCTTGGAACGAAATGGGGCCTGATGATGTCGGTGGACGAATCAGAGCACTCATTGTTATCGACGAAACAACCATCATTACAGGTGGTGTGTCTGGAGGTCTTTGGCGTTCAACTGATTTTGGAAACACATGGACGCAATTCATGAGCTTCCCGAACCACATGGTTGGAGCACTCGCAAGAGCGGGCAACGGAGACATCTACGTTGGAACAGGTTCTTCATTTGATGGTGCTGGAGGCGATGGTGGTTCTGGTTTCCGTGGAAGAGGCGTTTGGCGCTCTACTGACAACGGAGAGTCTTGGAACATCCTTGAAAGCACTGACCCTGGAATCCTAGGGAACGGAGATTGGACAGCTGTGAATACAATGGTTGCCGATCCTAACAACGCAAACAGAATTTATGTAGGAGCCGATGCTGGTTTCGGATACATCGAAGGAGATGTAGTTACGATGGGGGTAAATGGTATTCCTGATGGAACAGTTCAAGACATTACAATTGCCCCTGATGCGAGCTATATGCTTGTTTCTGCTGGTGCAGCACGTGTGTACCGTTCTGTTGGTTCAGACTTCTCAAACTTCGAGAATGAGTTTGGATCAGGAGATGGTAACCTTCCACAGAGTGGAGTAGGTAGAGGTCGTGTTCGAATTGCACAAACAGATGCGAACAGTGCATTTGCTCTTTACTGTACTTCTGGAGGTTTGTTTGGTGGACTTTACCACTCAGCAGATGCCGGACAGACATGGGACGAAGTATGGCCAGCTGGTGATCAAGTAACACCTCTTCCTAGAAACCAAGGTTTCTACGATTTGGCACTCGGCGTGTCAACAAACGACCCTGAAATCGCATACGTTGGTGGAATCGAATTCTGGAGATCAGGACCGAACTACCAAGCAGAATTGGCAGCACTTCCTTTTGATATTGAAGGACTAGACATCGACATGCACGTGGACATGCACGAAGTAGTATTCTCTCCTGAAGGAGTGATGTGGGTAACATGTGATGGAGGTGTATACCGCTCAGAAGATGACGGTGAAACGTACATTGAGTGCAATTTCGGACTGAATATTACACAGTACTATGGAATGGCTTACTCTCCAGGTTCTGCTGTAACAGGAGGAACACAGGATAACGGTACGCATTTTATTCCAAACGATGGAACGTTCCCATCCAACATGAGCTCATTCGAGATCAGTGGCGGTGATGGATTCGACTGTGCGATCTCTCAGGTTACTGACGGTACTGCAGGAATTGCCATGACAACCTCACAATACGGTGTTCTTAGCCGTTTCAATGAAGAAGGAGCTGGTGGACAGTTTTATGATGAAGACATCATCGATATTCTTCCAGACGACGGTGAGATTGGACCATTCTACACTTGCATGAGACTGTATGAGGATACTGAAGATGACATGAGTCAGCAGAAAATTATCCTTGTAAACCCTTACACGGAAACAGTAACAGATTCAACGTTTGCGTTGGAAACCTCTGCTCAAAACCTTCCGTTCGAATGGACATTGGGAGATAACACTGAAGGAATAGAAGAACTTAAATACTGGGATGAACTTATTCGCCCAGAATTGCTATTGGATGAGCCACTACCAGAAACAGATCCAACTTATTTCTGGTTAGATTCTCAAGCATTGACTGAAGAAATTGAAACGTGTGATACAACGTTCAACGAAATTGGAACTGAAACAGTAATTGATGCCATCAACCCAATTGATTCTTGTTTCTACTTCGAGCCACTTGATTCTACTATCTGTATTACAATTGGATTCGATACCACTTACACTGAAGAACCAGTGATTGAAGAAATCATTGATTGTACTACGCAGTATTTCTATGCAGCAGATACATTGTTGGAAGTAAGAGAGCAAGTTGAAATCACAGACCCATACACATCTATGACTACAATCGGATTTACCGGTGGTGAAGGTGTTTGGATGACACGTGACGGTACAAACTTCAACGTACAGCCAAACTGGTGGAGAATTTGTGATGCACCAACTGGTGGCGGAACACACGCCATTGAGTACGTTGTAGGAGACCATGAAGAAGCAGGAGATGTGATGTTCATCGGAGGATGGAACGGAAGATTGTACCGAGTTTCTGGATTGAGCGAATTGTGGACAGATGCACTAGCTACTGATACATTGAACAACGCTACAGGACTTGCTACAGGTGATTCTGATGAAGACGGTGTGCCAGATGGAGATGGAATCATCGATATCTTGGAATACGTAGAAATTGAATCCAGTACCAATGCGCTCACTGGAATCGCTGTTGATCCAAACGATCCAAACCACGTTGTAATTACATACGGAGGTTACGGTAACTCTAGTGAAGGTAAAGTACGCCAGACATTCAATGCACTTGATGCCCCGAACGAAGTTGATTGGGACTCTATGTGGTCAACTGAAATGGGTGAGTTGTCTAACATGCCTGTTTACGACGCTGTGATTGACTTCACTGATCCCACTGGTAACACAGTTCTTGTTGGTACAGAATACGGTGTGTTCCGTACAGACGACGGAGGAGCAGAGTGGACACTTTCGAACGAAGGAATGACAACGAACTTCGATGATTTTGGAGCGCCTGTATTTGACATGAAGCAGCAATGGAGAGAAAATACACGTTGGAGCTTCCCGGAGAACACAGGTGTAATTTACGCAGGAACGCACGGAAGAGGAATTTGGAATAACACTGATAGTCAGTTCACTTCTGTAGAAGATATTGATGGAGAAAGTGAAAACAACTACCTTCTTGTATACCCTAACCCGGTAACAAATGGTGTTGCTCAGATTCAATTGAACCTAGCTACTGCGGGTGATATCCAAATGAACATCTACAATATCCAAGGACGTCTTGTTCAAACAGTGAATCAGAACCAGTTGGCTTCTGGCACGCACATTCTACAAATTGATGCGACAGACCTTAGCAATGGAAACTACATCATTGCTGTAGACATCGCTGGTCAAACTGAAACAGCACGTTTCGTTGTGATGAAATAAGATTAACAACACTTATATAGAAAAAGCCAGCTCATGTGAGCTGGCTTTTTTATTTTCGGCAAAGAATTATTCCCCATGAGAAATGTTCGTGTAGCCATCAACGGGTTCGGAAGAATTGGAAGAGTATTGACAAGATTACTTGCCAACGATGAGAAGGTAGATATTGTAGCGATCAATGACCTTCACGAAGCTCCAGCTCTTCGCCACCTATTAAAATATGATTCCGTTCACCGAACCTTTGCTGGAGAAGTAGAACTAGAAAATACGACCTTAAAATTTGGTAGGCAGCGTGTATCATTGTTGTCTCATGCTGACCCTGAAGACCTGCCTTGGAAGGAGTTAGAGGTAGACCTCGTCATTGAATGTACAGGACGGTTTAAGACCAAGAAATTAGCTCAGAAGCACCTTGCTGCCGGGGCAAAGAAAGTCATCATTAGCGCGCCGCCAGAAGATGATGATATGCAGACCATCGTAATAGGTGTGAATGATGAATTACTAAACGGGGAAGAAGCCATTTTTTCCAATGCATCTTGCACCACCAATAGCGCAGCACCAATGATTCAGCTCCTGCACGATGCCTGCGAAATTGAATCATGTTACATTACAACAGTCCATTCGTATACAACTGATCAACATATTCAAGATGCACCTCACCGCGATTTAAGAAGAGGAAGGGCAGCAGCACTGTCTATAGTGCCCACAACTACTGGGGCGGCAAAAGCACTTACACGCATTTTTCCTGAATTGAGCTTGAACATGGGAGGGTGCGGAATACGTGTTCCTGTACCTGATGGTTCACTTACTGATATCACCTGCATCGTGAAGAACCCAAAGTCAGTTGAAGAGCTAAATGACTTGTTCAAGAAGTCTTCCCAAAACCAATACAATGGGATCCTTCAATACACAGAAGATCCGATCGTCTCTAGCGATATCATCGGGAATCCACATTCCTGCATCGTAGATGGACTATTAACGTCGGTGATTGGACACATGGTGAAAATTGTCGGGTGGTACGACAATGAGGTTGGATATTCAACAAGGCTGGTAGACCTTATTCACCGGACGAAGGTTTAGGGTATTCCTTTAATTCCAGCTGTTCACCGTCGAAAACGCCGTAGGTGTAAAATGAAATCCAATCACCTAAATTGAGGTATTGGGATTGTTCATTGACCGGAATGTCTAAAGGTAAATGGCGATGTCCGAAAACGTAATGATCATGGTGTGTAGTCTGTTCCATTTCTCTGCAGTACTGCAAAAGCCATTCGTCTTCACCTAGAAAAACCTTGTCTTTTTCCCCGCCGGCTTTTCTGCTTTTTCGAGACCAGAAGTTTGCAAGAGAGATTCCGAAATTTGGATGAAGCCGGGAAAAGAGCCATTGACATAACGGATTGTCAAAGACTTTTTTAATCATTTTGTACCCCCTGTCGCCTGGTCCCAAACCGTCACCATGACCGATATAGAACGAATGTCCATTCCATTCGCGTGTGATGGGTTCACGGAACATGGTAACGCCTAGTTCTCGTGGAAGATAATCAAACATCCACATATCGTGGTTGCCGGTGAAAAGATGAACTGGAATGCCATTGTCACTGAGCTCTGCGATCTTACCTAGGATGCGCACAAACCCTTTAGGTATGGCGTGCTTGTATTCAAACCAGAAATCAAAGAGGTCGCCCACGATGAAAATTTCATGGGCATCTTTTGAAGCCTCATCCAGAAAGCGAACAAACGCTTTTTCTCTGACTAAACTTGATTCAAAGGAAGGTACGCCCAGATGAAGATCGGATGCGAAGTATATTTTTTTACCAGATGGTAATGGAGTGTTTGTAGCAGTCATTCACTTATTTGCATCAGTCGGCAAATAGCTCGTCTAGTTTCTGAGCTAACGCTCCGCCTCGTAAATGAGTTCCAACAATTTTACCATCCCGCCCAACAAGAATCGTGTGGGGAATGCTCTGAATGCCGTACGCTTTTGCAGCAGCGTTTTTCCATCCGGCTAGATCACTTACATGGTTTTCCCAAATAAGCCCATCTTGCTCAATGGCTTGTGCCCACCTTCCAGCGTCTTTGTCCAAAGAAACAGAGAACACTTCGAAGCCTTCCTCATGGTACTTTTCAAATTCTTTTACCACATTCGGATTTTCACGTCGGCATGGTCCACACCAAGAAGCCCAAAAGTCAATCAGAACAACCTTACCGCGCAGATCACTGAGCTTTCTTTCCTTTCCTTCTACATCGTTCATCACAATGTCAGGAGCATCCATTCCGGCAGAATACATGGCGTTTTTCGCTACTTTCTTTTGCTCAGGAAGGTTCGCAGTATTTTCAGCGTTTTCGATTTGCTTGCTGACCATTTTGTAATAAAATGAGTGGGCGAAGCTGCTCTTCAACCCTTCTTCAACCTTTTTGTAGGTATCAAGTTCTGTTTTCAAACTCAATTCAGACAGTGCTGCCAACGAAGCTGGAGAACTGGTGTTGGACTCAATAAACGCTAGACATTTTTCTTTTTTCTCGTTCGTAATATCAATCAATTGCGAAAAAGCTTGCGACTTCTCTTCTTGAGAAATTTCTTTTGAATTGGTGATTTCACGAAGGTCTTGTGTCTTTTCGACGATGGGTCTCATTTCCTCGTAAAATGCAAGAAGCTTTTCTGTATGTACTGATCCCTGCACCTTCGCATTGTCTCCAAAATCTTCTGATGTCGTTTGAAGCGTAATCGATTCAGTAGAGTCGGTAATCAATACCATGGCTCTTTCTTTGTCGATCATCAACTGGTAAAAGTTGAGGTCCATTTTTGTTTGAGGCACAATGGAGAAACTTCCATCTGCCGCAATTTTCGAAGAGTCCGTAGCTACCGCTTTGCTATTTACAAAGCTCATCAAGTAAATGGTTTCACCTTCAGCTCCTGTAACAGTGCCTGAGACACCTTGTTGCTTGGAGGTGCCACAAGACAAAATTCCAATGGTGGCTATGAGTACAAAAAGTCTAATCTTCATAATGATATCTTCAATCGTCTTACAAATATCTTCAAATTCCACAACATAGTCTGCCTGAAACGTTTCCACTTAGCAAACTTTGTCATCAAGAGCTGATATTTATCACTTTTTTGGTGAATATACAGCCTTCATACGTTCTAAAATGGCTGACTCGTCATCTATTTCAATTGAAATTGGAATGTAAATGAGTCGGTCGGCATCGAATTCACTTGAGTTGATGCGCATGAAGTCTTTTTCAGTAGTGATTAACGCTGATCCATTCTCCTTGTTCAACATGTTCTTCCAGTTCGAATAATCCTTTGGTGAAAAGGCGTAATGATCGCTGTAGTTGAAATGATGCGTCACAGAAGTGGTGCTGCTCACATGATCTGAGAAAGCTTGCGGATGCGCAATTCCTGTAACAAGTATCGATTTACTTGGAAGAGCTATCTCGTTATTCTGCCCATTAAGTGGTGTGCCGTAACGTATGGTGCTGGATGTGATTAGACAATCTGAAGATAAAGGCAACTCCTTCCGAAAATTCTCCTTTTGGCCTTCATCCCAAAATGATGTAACACCAGTAATGATGACAATGTCTGCGTCTTGCAATCTAGATAAATGATCTCTCAAATTCCCTGTCGGAAGGTACCTGCTGTCCTGAGGCAGTTCGGCTTCGCGCATCAACACGATATTCAAATCACCTATGAGTTTTCGGTGTTGGAATGCATCGTCTAACATGACCAATTGAAATGCATCTTGTGTTTTGAGTTGACGAATACCGGCTAGTCTGTCTTCACAGACCGCCACCGTTGTTTCGCTTAAACGGTTCACATATTGCAAAGGCTCATCGCCAAAATCAGCGGCTGTGAGTCCCTTTTTCCATAGAAGGAAACCGCTTGTTTTTCTTCCGTAACCTCTGCTCAGAATGGCAAGACGTACTTCTTTTTCAAGCAGCGATGCAAGTTTCAATGTATGCGGACTTTTACCAGTTCCACCCGCATGTATATTGCCAATCACCACCGTTGGTAAAGCTCCTTTTTCGCCCTGTAGAACTCCTTTATTATACAGCCCGTTTCGCACCCATACGACCAAGGCGTAGATCCAAGAAAAAGGCAGAAGAAGCTGACGGATGAATTGCATTGTTAACTTTGGTGCAAAGTAAAGGAAATGAAGCTTAAACAGATTACAAGTGCATTGGAGCAGATTGCACCTCTTTCTTTGCAAGAAAAATACGACAATTCAGGATTGATTGTCGGCAGCTCGGACCAAGAAGTGAATGGAGTACTTGTTTCGCTTGATTGCACAGAGGAAGTGATTCAAGAGGCCATAGACGCCGGGTGCAACATGGTCATAGCACATCACCCGATCGTTTTTTCTGGATTGAAAAGGTTTAACGGCAAGTCATATGTAGAACGTGCTGTCATGAAAGCCATCAAGCATGACGTTGCCTTGTACGCCATACATACCAACCTTGATAACGTTGATAGTGGTGTCAATAATTACTTGTGCGAGCTATTGGGGATCAAGGATCCGAAAATTTTATCGCCAAAAAGTGACTTGATGTTTAAGTTGGTCACATTTGTGCCAGAAGCACACAAAGAAGAGGTAATGACTGCCTTGTTTGCTGCTGGAGCGGGAGCGATTGGGAATTACAGTGAATGCAGTTTTTCTAGCCAGGGAGAAGGCACCTTCAAAGCCAATGAAAAGGCAGACCCACATGTTGGAGAGCAAGGGAAGCGACATATTGAGCCCGAGTTTCGACTTGAAATGGTGTTTGAATCGTGGAAGAAAGGTGATGTGTTGAACGCACTCAAATCAGCGCATCCATATGAAGAGGTAGCTTTTGATGTGTTGGTGCTCGATGAAAAACACAAGCAAGTAGGAAGTGGCATGGTTGGAGAGTTGGACGAAGCGATGGAATTAAACGCTTTTTTCGACAGAATGAAAGATGTACTAGGCGTTTCGGTCGTCAAACACACTGCTCAGCTCAAGGAAAAAGTGAAGCGCATTGCCGTTTGTGGTGGTTCAGGCTTTTTTCTTTTGAACGCAGCAAAGTCAAGTAAGGCGGATGTTTTTGTGACTTCTGACGTGAAATATCACGAATTTTTTGACGCTGAAAAGAAGCTGGTTTTAGCTGACATCGGGCATTGGGAAAGTGAACATCGTACCATCGAGTTGATTCAGCGCATTCTGAATGAGAAATTTGCTACCTTTGCCGTTCATTTGAGCAAGACCAATACCAACCCGGTTAAATATTATTGAATATGGCGAAGAAAGCGACTACTCCTGAAGATAAATTGCGCGCTTTATATGCACTCCAAACAATTGATTCAAAAATCGATAAGATTCGAGTGATCAGAGGTGAACTTCCATTGGAGGTTGAAGACCTTGAAGATGAAATCGAAGGACTGCAAACACGCGTTGGTAGACTAACCGATGAGTTAGGTGAAATTGATAAGTCTATTTCTGATAAGAAGAATGCAATCGAAGAGAGCAAGGGACTTATCAAGAAGTACGAAGAGCAACAAAACAATGTTAGAAATAACAGAGAGTTTGACTCATTGAGCAAAGAGATCGAATTTCAAGGTCTTGAGATTCAGTTAAGCGAAAAGAAAATCAAAGAGTTTGGAGCGCAGAAAGCTGCTAAGCAAGAATTGATTGATGCTAGTCAGTCTCGTCTAGATGATAGAGAAGCTGATTTGACTGAGAAGAAGAACGAACTCGATGAAATCGTGAACGAAACCAAAATGGAAGAAGAGATTCTGATGGCGAAGTCACTCGACATGAAGAAGAAGATCGAAGACCGTTTGGTAATTGCTTATGACAGAATTAGAGGAGCTGCAAAGAATGGTTTGGCTGTTGTGCCAATCGAGCGTGAAGCGTCTGCTGGTTCATACATCAAGATTCCACCACAGAAGCAACTTGATGTTGCCGCTAGAAAGAAAATCATCGTTGATGAGCACAGTGGAAGAATCCTCGTTGATAAGGAGCTTGCTGATGAAGAAAGAGAGAAGATGGAAGCGCTTATCATCAAAGAGTTGAAAAAGCTAAAGAAATAAGAAAAGGGGCCTCGAGCCCCTTTTTTAATACCTTAAATTGGAATTGATTTAGTAACGAATTCCGAATGTAACAATGACTTCCCCTTTCTGCTCATCCAAGCGTGAAGGTGAAATGATTGCTGGATCATACAAGTAGTATTCACTTGTTAACGTGCGTTGCTGGTAGGCCGCTTCAGCATAGAATTTCTTTCCTCGGTATCCCAATCCGCCAGAGTATGTAATGGCGTCTGAGCTGAAGTTGGTGGCTCCATCTTCATAGGGGTTTTGTTGCAATGCATATCCACCTCTAATTCTAAAAGCCGGCGTCACTCTCCATTCCGCTCCAATGCGGACATTATGAGTGGAAGTCAATAAACTTCGTACAGCCGCATTTTCAACCGAGAAATCGTAGCCATCATTCACCAAATTGGAACCGCTTAGCTTGCCACGTCCATAATCGATGTATTCGTAATCGGCGCTCACAATGCCTCGCTTGCCGAGTATGAAAGCGGCACCAAGAATATACCTAGAGGCTGTTCTAATATTGTAGTCGTAGGCACCCAAGGCCACGTCTTCGTATGTTCCACTTTCTTTGAAATCAGATTCAATGCTTGTTTCCCATGTATCAGAAAGACTCAGTGAAGTTGGACTGTGCCAAGCACCACTAACTCTTAACCACTCCGAAGCGCGATAAATGGCACCCAGTTTTATGTTTACTCCATTTCCGCTGATGTCTAAAACATCGGTCATAGTCCAGTTTTCCAGGGGTAAGGAAGGGTCTAGGTTAGATTCAGAATAGCGCATGGTCCGTTGGTAACGAATGGTTGAAAACCCGAGGGTAGCACCAAAGAAGAGCTTGTTCTGATAATTTGCTCCAACATTCAGGGCTGTTTCTCCCATGTGACCAGATGTTTCAATATCCATTCGTTGTGTTACCGGACCATCAGGAATGGCTGAGAAAAATTGATCTGGCGTTGCAGAACTCAATGTGTCAAGTAAGAAGGTATTCCAAGCGAGTCCAGCTCCAAAGGGAAAAGCATACCCAAGTTCATCGAAGTTGACACCATTTGCTTGGTTCAGAAAGACGTCAAGTAGGGAAGTGTTGACTTCGTCCCCCTCAATAGATAACGTTTGGTTGAAGTTGCGGAACTTGTTGTACCCAACTCCTACATTCACAAATTCCCACCCCGGAGAACTGGCTTCATAAACTCCTACTACTCCAATGGATGGAATGTGGAATTGGCCATTGTTTGCTGTTCTCCTGTTATCTCTATAAAGACTGTTTGTTTGGTTGTTGCTCACACCCATAGAAAGACCAAGATCGCTTCTTCGGTATACCCCAATTCCAGCGGGGTTGGTAGACATGGCAGAGAAATCACCTCCAAGTGCGCTGAAGGCTCCACCCATGCCGCTGAACCTCGCAGTTCCAAGCGGCTCATGAAAACTATACCTCAACACATCTTGCTCATTTTGAGCATGCAGCATCAAGCCTGACAAGAGCAGTGCTCCCGCCATCAATATATTCTTGAATGTCATATTAATTACCTTTTACCTGAACCTCTTGACTTGCTGCCGCTCGATTTGCTACCGCTAGAGCGACTTCCACTTGACCTGCTTCCCGAAGAAGGGCGTGTCCCACCTGAACCTCTTCGTGGAGAAGAAGGACGGGTGTTGTTGCCATTCGAAGGGCGTGTAGGTGAAGAAGGAGTGGTGCGACCATTTGAGCCTCCATTGTTTCGAGGGCTTGTAGGTCTTGTCGTCTGATTGTTATTCGGACGTTCAAACAGCGAATCCCAATCGGTAGCTGGTCTCGTAGGGCGAGTGGGGCTAGTTGTTGGCCTAGACCCAGCGTTCCCGCCGTTGTTATCATTACGTAGTTCTGTCGAAGGACGAACTGGACGCTTGCTATTGGGCGTGCTTGCGTTGTCATTGCGTTCAGGCATTGGACGCGTGATAGGGCTTGTAGGCTCTTGTTGTATACGCACCGGGCTGTATGCAGTACCTCCTGTGTAATTGCTATTCACTCCAGAACCAGCTTGCAGTGTTGGGCGTGGGCCGTAATGGAAGTTGCTGTTTCCACCAACATTGTCATTGTACACCCAGCCGTTGTTCCAGCCGTTGTTCCACCCATTGTTCCAAGCGTAAGGGTTGTATGGATTGTAACCGTTGTAGCAGTTCCAGCCATATCCACCATAACATGGGCTGTAGAAAGGGTCGAAGAATGGGTCATAAATTGGATTGCCCCACATTGTGTAGCCATATACATAGCCTCCACTGAATGGGTAATAGTTAAATCCGAACGATGAGCCCCCCCATGAGTTGTACCCGAAATTCCATCCTGGACGATACATTCTACGTGGGCTGTACATATGATAGCCATATCCATAGTAGTTGTTGACTACTGTTCCACCATCTTCATTGAAATAGTCATAGTCGTCTTGATTGGATTGGGACTGACCAAAGGAATTTGCCGCGTTATCATCTTCAGACACATAATCTGAATATTGATCTGCCTCGGCTTCAGAAATGTAAATGTCACCTGCCGTATAGTAGATGTCATCATCTTCATAAAGTTGTGAGGTAGAATAGCGACTAGAGCTGCAAGACGACATGATTAGCGCCGTTGCAATGATTCCTAAGAAATATGTTAATCTACGTTCCATAATGTTACCCTCTTTAATTTATACCCATCCACTTGGCAACTTGCCACTATCAAGGTAATAATTTTGTTACTTTGCACACACTACTAAACACAAGAATTATACCAAAGAATGGCGAAGCTAACAGCCCGCTCAGAAGATTACTCCAAGTGGTACAACGAATTAGTCGTACAAGCAGACTTGGCGCAGCATTCAGACGTTAAAGGATGCATGGTGATCAAGCCGTATGGATACGCAATCTGGGAAAACATGAAGGATGTACTTGATCGAAAGTTCAAGGAAACAGGACATCAAAATGCATATTTCCCCATTTTTATTCCAAAATCATACATGAGCAAAGAGGCAGCTCACGTAGAAGGATTTGCAAAAGAATGTGCCGTTGTGACACATTATAGATTGAAGAATGACCCTGAAACAGGTGGTGTTGTTGTTGATCCTGATGCGAAATTGGAAGAAGAATTTATTGTTCGGCCTACATCAGAGACCATTATCTGGAACACGTACCGAGGGTGGGTGCAATCATATAGAGATTTACCGATTCTAATCAACCAATGGGCCAACGTGGTGAGATGGGAGATGCGTACGCGTCTTTTCCTTCGTACCGCAGAATTCCTTTGGCAAGAAGGGCACACCGCCCACGCCACCAAAATTGAGGCCGTAGACGAAGCTCGTAAGATGCTCGAAGTGTACGCTGATTTTGCTGAAGGTTGGATGGCCATGCCTGTAATTAAAGGTGTTAAAACAGAGTCTGAGCGTTTCGCTGGAGCGGAAGATACCTACTGCATTGAGTCATTGATGCAAGACGGTAAAGCACTACAAGCCGGAACTTCTCACTTCCTTGGTCAGAATTTTGCCAAGGCCTTTGATGTTAAATTTCAATCTAAAGAAGGTAGCCAAGAACATGTTTGGGCTACCTCTTGGGGTGTTTCAACTCGACTAATGGGAGCGTTAATAATGACGCACTCTGACGATAAAGGGTTGGTCTTGCCTCCAAAATTGGCACCGTTGCAATGTGTGATTGTTCCAATTCATAAAGGCGAAGAACAGCTACAAGCAATTCATGAAAAGTGCACACCGTTAATCGATTCATTAAAAGAAGCAGATGTTTCTATCAAGTTTGACGACGATGATTCGAAGCGTTCAGGATGGAAATTTGCTGAATATGAATTGAAAGGTGTTCCTGTTCGTGTGGCAATAGGTCCGCGTGACATGGAGAATGGAACAGTTGAAATTGCACGAAGAGATACCGGTGAAAAGACCCTTGTGAAGATCGAAGAAGCTTCAGCTCATATTCAGAAGCTTTTGACTGCTATTCAAGATAACTTGTTTAACACGGCTAAAGACTATCGTGAAACACACATCACGAAAGTAGATACGTGGGACGAGTTTAAGGAAGTGCTTGACGAAAAAGGTGGCTTTGTAGAAGCGCACTGGGACGGCACCGCTGAAACAGAAGATAAAATCAAGGATTTGACGAAGGCAACAATTCGTTGTATTCCGTTAAATGCAGAAAAAGAAGATGGTAAATGTGTGCTCACAGGAAACCCATCTACACAACGCGTGTTATTTGCTAAAGCCTATTAAGATGAGTAAAGAAGCAACGGATTTGATGATGAAGCTCATTACAGAGCGATCTGTAGTGAAGCAGGATGTTTATAAAAGAACCTATGCCGCTTTTCAAGAGCTTAAATCAATTCTTAGTGAAGTAGTAGAGGAAGTGCAGGATGCTTTTGGAGACCAAGATGAGCGTGTGCAGTTCTACTTTAAAGACAAAGGAGACTACGAGGCAGAGGTGAAGATCGCAGGTGATGTGCTCATTTTCTACATGCACACGAACGTATTCCAGTTTGACAAGTCGAATAGTGTTTGGAAGACGAGCTACTTGCAGCAGAATGAGTTGAACGGTTATGTAGGTGTAATAAACATTTACAACTTCCTTGCTGATTCAATCAAGTATCAGCGTATGCAAGATGCTGGATATATGATCGGAAGAATCTTTATTAATCATGAAGATCACTTCTTGGTACAAGGAAAACGTCAATTAGGATACTTGTTCAATGATTTTGTAAATGGTAAAATTGACCGAGCCACGTTGAAAGAGGTGGTTCAGTCTTCGATTATCTATACCCTAGGGTTTGATTTGTATGCTCCTCCATATCAGGCAGTTCAACAAGTTACAGTTGGACAAATTGAAGCAATGAGCAGCCATTTGAAAATCGCAACGGGTAAACGCTTAGGGTTCAAATTTGCCTCAGAGCAGGATATCATCGAATAAAATTCACATTTCCTTTTGTAGATATTAGGAGGCTTACTATATTTGCACTCCAAATTACAATGGCCCGTTCGTCTAGGGGTTAGGACGCCAGGTTTTCATCCTGGTAGCAGGGGTTCGAATCCCCTACGGGCTACTTTCAAGACCTCAGATTCCTCAGTGTTTCTGGGGTTTTTTTATGCATTGTAGCCCGAAACCCCCCACTATGACTGGGGATTACTGAGAGGCATTTGGAGAAAGGAGAAAACGTGTGTATCTTTGACGGTTAAATAAACACGCAAAAATGGACCCCATTTTGGACCCCATTATATAAACCGTAAAAAAATGAAAATATCACCTAAACTTCACAGACCAGAGGCAGAGTCAACAATGGTCCAACTGAGGATGACAGTTGGAGGGAAGAGGATCAAGATCCAAAGTGGCATAAATGTTCCCACAAAGGCATGGGATAACAAGACCAAAAAGATCAAACCACTTAACAAGAGTCTTGTGGCACTTCAGGGAGAACTTGAGGAGGTAATCAACAACATCAAGAAGGTTCATGCATTGATGATGGTTCAGGAACTGGAGATCACTCCATTGACATTCAAGGATGCAATCAAGAGGCACAAGGATGGGAAGGAAGGAGTGTCTGAGGCAACACTGACATTCAATCAGTGGGTGAAGGAGTTCATCAAGGAGACTGCAGATGGGCAAAGGACCAATCAACTTGGACTCCCTATTGGTCACAGAACAGTGCAGAAGTACAACACAGTCAAGAAGCATCTGGATGCATTCTCCAAGAAGGTATGGGGCAGGGAGATCAGGTTTGAAGAGATTGACTCAAGACTCCTTGAGCAGTACAAGAAGTACAGAGGGGATCAAGGAC